>JAZSHP010000156.1:0-25115 GCA_045533355.1 Candidatus Fimenecus sp. | reverse complement strand
ATTTTGTAGGGGACGATGCCCACATCGTCCCGTTCTAAAGTGTGCTATTGACCGACTGCGGGACGATTGTGGGCATCGTCCTCTACGATTCATATCCATTTTAATAATTAAAAGAGCCCGATAAATTATAATTTGTTCTATTCTATTTGCGCTGTAACACAAGCCACTTTTTTATTGCATATAAAATTTTAATGTGGTATCATATATAATATATTGGCTTTTTGGAGGATAAAATGAAAAATTTACAATCGTTCATTGACCTTTTTGAAAAAAATTCCATAATGGTTGAACATAATTGTCTTGAGGATGTGGCTGTTGAAAAAATCTCATATAATTCCAGAGAAGTGACAGAAAACACATTGTTTTTCTGCAAAGGAGCACATTTCAGAGAACAGTTTTTATGTGATGCAATAAACAAAGGTGCTGTGGCTTATGTTTCAGTAAAAAAATATGATGTGGACTTGCCATGTATTATCGTATCCGATATCCGTAAAGCGTTGTACTCTACTGCGAACTTTTTCTATAATAATGCGTGGGAAAAACTGAATCTAATCGGTATTACAGGTACAAAGGGAAAGAGCACAACAGCCTATTATATTAAATATATTCTTGACGAATATTTAGCCGATAATGGCGGAAAAGAAAGTGGACTTGCTTCTACACTCGAAATATATGACGGAATAATTCGTCAGGAAAGCACCTTGACAACTCCTGAGCCTTTTGAACTTCATAAGCATTTTGACAATGCGGTAAAGAGTGGAACTGATTACTTTACAATGGAAGTATCTTCCCAAGCACTTAAATACGGAAGAACAGAAGGGGTAAACTTTAAAATCGGTTGCTATCTCAATATTGGCATTGACCATATAAGCGCAAATGAACATCCTGATTTTGAAGATTATTTCACATCAAAGATGAAGCTTTTCACTCAATGTGATACAGCAGTTATAAATCTTGATTCTGACCTTAGTGAAAGAGTCGTTGAATGCTCAAAAAATGCAAAAAGAGTTATTACATTCAGCACAAAAAATCCACAGGCTGACATTTACGGCTACAATATTCATAAAGATAATTCTAAAACTGTATTTTCGGTCAAGACGGATAAATTTGAAAGAGAATTCAGACTTTCAATGCCCGGACTTTTTAATGTTGACAACGCTCTTTGTGCAATTGGTGTAGCTTATGTACTGGATATTTCACCTGACTGTATTTATGAAGGACTTTACAAATCAAAAACAGAAGGTCGAATGGAAATTTACGAAAGCGAAAACAAGAAAATCGCTGTAATTGTCGATTATGCTCACAATAAGCTGAGCTTTGAAACAATTATTTCTTCTATGAAAAAGGAATATGAGGACAGACCGGTTTCAATTCTTTTCGGTTGTCCCGGTAATAAAGCTCTTGTCCGTCGTCAGGGTATGGCAGAGGTAAGTGGCAGAATGGCAGATTTTGTGTATATTACAGAGGATGACCCTGCTGAAGAAAGAATTGAAGACATCTGCAATGAAATTGCAGGATATGTAATAGGCGTCGGTGGCAAGGACAAGTTTAAGATAATTTGCGACAGACATACTGCAATAAAAACTGCAATCGAGGATGTAAAGGATACAGCAGTTGTAATCCTTGCAGGTAAAGGGGCAGAAACCCATCAGAAACGAGGCCTTGTGTCGGAGGATTACGAGTCCGATGCAGTTCTTGCAAAAAAATATCTTAAGGAATATGACGAAAGGCAGGAAAAATAATGAATGCAAAGAAATTGATAAAAACAGTAATTAAGGTTGCTCCCTTTGTTACTGCAACTGTAGGTGTATTTTCCCTTGCTTTGTCAAAATACCAGGAAAAACAAGGTGATTATTCACGTGAATTTGGTGATATTGAAGATGAGTTAAAGGCCAAGATTGACGAGGTGAGAGCTGGTTATGGCAAAGAAAACTAATTCTATTTTTAAAACAGCATTGGGATATGGTGTAGGTGCTATAGGTCTTGATTTGAGCTATGGTATGTTCTATTCTTATCTTTCATACTACCTTTCCAGTGTTCTTGGTCTTGAAGCAGGATTTTTGCTTCTTATTACACCAATCGCTCGAATCTGGGACGGTATCAACGACCCTATGATGGGTACTATCGTTGATAACACAAAAACAAAAATGGGTAAATATCGTCCTTGGATTTTAATCGGTGCTGTTTGTAACGCTGTTGTCCTTTTCCTTTTATTCACATCCTTTGGTATGAGTGGTCTTCCGCTTTATATCTACATAGGTGTTATGTATATTCTTTGGGGTATGACTAATACAATGGCTGATATTCCATATTGGTCAATGGTGCCATCCTTTACAAGTGAAGAAAAAGAAAGAAACCTTGTGGCAACTGTTGCTCGTTCATTCTCAGGTATCGGTCAGGGAATCATTTCAATTCTGACTCCAATTATCTGTCCTATGCTTTCAAGTGGTATAACAGATGAAAAGGGTTATAGTGCAATTGGCTTCTCCCGTTGGGCAGGTATCTGTGGTATTGCGCTTGTATTCTTTGCGACAGTTTGTATTCTTGTTACTAAAGAAAAGAATGTTGTTTATGGTGAAAAGAAAAAGTTCAGCCTTAAGCAGATTTTTGAGGTTATCAAGAAAAATGACCAGCTTGTAGTGTTTATCGTATTTGCAATGCTTTCAAATGCAGGTTGGTATCTTACAAGCTCAACTGCAGTTTATTACTTCACAGACTCATTGGGCAATTCACAGTTGCAGTCACTTTTCCAGACAATCGGTACAGTAGGCTCTGTGCTTGGTCTTCTTGTTGTGCCTGTACTTTCAAAATGGTTTACAAAGAGAACAACATATACAATTTCACTTGTTACCGCAATTGTGGGTTATGGTCTTATGCTCATAACAGGACCTATTCTTAAACTTAATGTTGTTATTATGGATGTTTGTTATATTCTTGCATCTGTTGGTGTATCTTCAATGTTCGTGTCACAGACAATCTTCCTTGCTGATATTGTTGATTATGGTGAATACAAAAACGGAACAAGAAACGAAAGCATTACTTTCTCAATGAAAGGCTTCTTGCAGAAAATGGCATATACAATGCAGACAATTGTGCTTTTCGGTGGTCTGGGTCTTATGAAGTACAATGACCAGATTGCATCCGCAAAGGTGTTGAATGAGTCTACAAAAACAGGTATCGGTGTTATCTGCTTTGGTGTGCCAATGCTTTTCTTCCTTGCCTCACTTGTTGTATTCCGTAAGAAGTTTAAGGTTTACGGTGAACTTGCAGATAAAATACACGATTATATAATCGAAAAGAGAGCATCAGGAGAATAATTATGGCTGATTTAAGATTTTATCAGATAACCGATTTGCATCACTATGCACTTGAACTTGGCACAGAGGGAAAAGCATTTGAAAAAATATGTCTTTCTGACCAGAAATGCCTCAAGGAAACAGGTGCAATAATTGATGCTTACTTCGATAAGATTATCGAAGATACAGAAACAAATATTGTTCTTATTACAGGTGATGTAACCTGTAACGGCGCAAAGGAAAGCCATTTTGACCTTATTCCAAAGCTTCAAAGGCTTAAGGATGCAGGAAAAAAAGTGTACCTTACAACAGGCACTCACGATTATTATCGCGAAGACGGTAATGGAACAGGTAAGGCGGAAAAATGCGTTGGTGACGAGCTTTTAACAGCAACTCGTACAGAACGTTACGAACTTTTAGAAATCTATCACGATTTCGGTCTTTCAGAGGCAATTTCATTACATAAACCAAGCCATTCTTATTGTGTAAAGCTTCAGGATGGTTACAGACTCCTTTGCCTTAACGACGACGGTGACGAGTTCTTCTGTGGTTACTATGATGACTGTCTTGAATGGATAAAGGAGCAGATTGATGACGCAAAAGCAAATGGTGATTATATATTTGCAGTAACTCATCATCCTGTTTTGCCACCAAGTCCTATTTATCCTCTTTTCAGTAAAAGAGATATGCTTGGTGATTACGAAAAAACATCAGAATTCCTTGCTGATAATGGTGTTAAGTTCATTTTTACAGGTCATACACATATGATGAATATTGCGAAAATGACCACAGCAAAGGGTAATGATTTTTATGACATCAACACCTGTTCTGCAGTTGGTTACCCAAATGCAATGCGAAAAGTTGTTATGACAGATACAGAAGTTC
Organism: Candidatus Fimenecus sp.; assembly: GCA_045533355.1. GTDB lineage: Bacteria > Bacillota > Clostridia > Oscillospirales > Acutalibacteraceae > Fimenecus. The sequence goes on along the minus strand of JAZSHP010000156.1, from coordinate 20,934 downwards.
AGGTTGATAGCGTAAAGATTGATAATTTTGACTGGGATTTAAAAGGAATGACAGTTGATGAATATACAAGAGAGAATTTTTTACAGTTCCTTAATGCGATTTTCGATTCAATGGCTTACGATATTCCAAAACTTGCCGAGCTTTCAACATCATTCAGTATGACACCTGAAATGATATATAAGCTTGAAAAGGTGCTTGTACCATTCGGAAAATTCTTACAGAAAGCTACCTTTAAGACAATGGGTAAAATGTTTGGTATTAGCAAGTATATCCACGAGTCTATTAAGGACAGAAATGTAAAGGATTTTATTTTAGAGGCAGTAACAAATATGTATGTTGGTGATGAGCCATACGACCCATATACACCGGAATATCTTGCTATGTGGGCACTCTTTAATAAACGAGTTAAGAAAATTATCAAGCCTGTAAAAGGCTCAGAAAAAATAGCAGAAATCCTTGATATCATCCTTGATGGTGTACTTTATGACGCACCACCAAGCGACTGGAAAGGAACATTTCTTAAATAAGTGCAAAATGAAACTCCCTATATTAGTTTGTAGGGAGTTTATTTATGGTTTATTGATTTTCCACGCAAATTCTATATGCGATTTCCTGTAATTGCTCTATTGATTCAATACTGCACAATTCCTGACGATATCTTGCACCACCGTGAAGACCCTTTGTGTACCAGCCCGCGTGTTTTCTCGCTTCACGCATGCCGATAAAGTCACCCTTGTATTCGCAGATTTTCTCAATATGCTTAATCATAACTCTCATTCTTTCGGTGACAGGTGGGTCAGGGATAATTCTTTCGTGGTCGAGATATGCATTGATTTGAGAGAATACCCAAGGGCAGCCGAGAGCACCACGACCAATCATAATAAGGTCACAGTTCGTATCTTCAATCATACTTGCGGCAGAAAGTCCGTCAACAATATCACCGTTACCGATAACGGGAATACTAACAGCCTTTTTAACCTCTGCAATAATATTTCTATCAACAGGCGGAGCGTACATCTGCTTTTTTGTTCTTCCGTGGATTGTGATTGCTGATGCACCTGCATTTTCTGCTCTTTGTGCCATTTCAACTGCGTTTATAGAGTTTTCGTCCCATCCTGCACGGATTTTTACTGTTACAGGTACTGGTGAAGCATCAACAACTGCTTTTACAATTTCTTCTGCAAGCTGTGGATTTTTTGCAAGACTTGCGCCACCACCGTTACCTATAATTTTTGGTGCAGGACAACCCATATTTATATCAATAATCTGTGGATTAACTCTCATAACGGATTCAATGCTTTCAGCCATAACAACAGGGTCGTTGCCAAAAATCTGCACAGCAGCAGGGCGTTCTGCTTCGGACAAAAACATCAAATCCTTTGATTTCCTGTCACCCATTGAAACGCCTTTTGAACTTATCATCTCACTGACAACATATGCCGCACCGTAGCTTACACATAATTCACGAAAAGCACGGTCGGCAACACCTGCCATAGGGGCTAAAACAGCTTTTCCGTTTATTTCAACATTACCAATTTTCAAAGTTATTACCTCGTAAAATTTTGATAGGGTAATTTTATCATAAGTGTACGATTAAAACAATAAAAAATACTGTTATTTTTCTTTTTTCTGTGTTACAATAAGACAATCTTAAAATTAAAGGTGATTTTATGAAAGCATTTATGGATAAAGATTTTTTACTTTCAACTGAAACAGCGAAAGTAATTTTTGAAAATGGTGCAAAGGATATACCGATTTTTGACTGGCATTGTCATCTCTCTCCAAAGGAAATTTATGAGGACAAGCCATTTGAAAATATCACAAAGGTTTGGCTTGGTGGTGACCATTATAAATGGCGTGCAATGCGTGGCTGTGGTGTGGATGAAAAATATATCACAGGTGACGCAACTGACTATGAAAAGTTTATGAAATGGGCAGAAAGTTTGCCATATTGCATCGGTAATCCACTTTACCATTGGACACATCTTGAATTGCAGAGATATTTTGGTATCTATGAGCCATTAAGCCCTAAAACTGCTGATATGATTTGGGAAAAATGTAATGAGCAGATTAATGCAGGTGGCTTTACACCTCGTTCACTTATTGAAAAGTCAAATGTTGCTTGTGTCTGCACAACAGATGATGCTGCTGATACTCTTGAATATCACAAGTTGTTGGCAGAGGATAAATCATTTAAATGCAAGGTTATTCCTGCATTCCGTCCTGACAAATCATTCCTTATCGGTACATCTGCGTTTGTTGAATGGATTGGTGCTATGGAAAAGGCTGCTGAAATGGAAATCAAATCATTTGCCGACCTTTTGACAGCGCTCGAGAAGAGAATTGCATTCTTTGATGAAATGGGTTGTCGTGCATCTGACCACGCTCTTGAATACTGTCCTTTTGAATCAGCAACTGATGATGAATTAGAAGAAATCTTCACAAAAGCACTTGCAGGTGGTGAGTTCACACAGAAAGAACTCGACCAGTACAGAACGGCACTTTTACAGTTCTTCGGTGAAAAATATGCAGAACTCGGTTGGGCAATGGAGCTTCATTTCGGCGCAATGAGAAATAATAACGCAAGAATGTTTAAGTCAATCGGTGCTGACACAGGTTTCGACTCTGTTCACGACCATCAGTTGGCTTATGGACTTTCTCGTTACCTTGACTCTCTTGATGTTAAAGGCAAGTTGCCAAAAACAATTCTCTTTACACTCAATCCAAAGGATAATTATGTGCTTGGTACAATGCTTGGTAATTTCCAGAGCAGTGAAGCACAGTCGAAGATTCAGTTTGGTTCTGCATGGTGGTTTAACGATAACTATGACGGAATGAGAGAACAGATGAAGACTCTTGCAAACCTTGGTGTGATCGGTAAATTCGTTGGTATGGTTACTGACTCACGAAGCTTCCTTTCATATCCTCGTCACGAATATTTCAGAAGAATTCTTTGTGAAATTATCGGAGATTTGGTTGAAGAAGGCAAATATCCGAACGATACAGAATTCCTTTCAAAGGTAGTTGAAGATATTTCTTTCAATAACTCAAAAAATTATTTTGGGATATAAAGATTCGTAATGCTGCCTCCCTCTGATGAGGGAGGTGGCAAAATCTATGATTTTGGCGGAGGGAGAGATAGACTACCCCTCAGTCATTTTTGATAAAATGACAGCTCCCCTGACAAGGGGAGCCTAATTTTTTATTATGGTATTTTATATATTCATTCCACCGTTGACGGAAATGTTTTGTCCTGTGATAAAGTCAGCATCTTTTGATGCAAGGAATGAAACTGCACCGGCAACATCCTCGGGAGTACCGATTCTGTTAAGTGGAGTTTCTTCTTTAAGCGCATTCATTGTGTCTTCATCAAAATGGTTTGTCATATCAGTTAAAATTACGCCTGGAGAAACGGAGTTAACCATAATTCCTGAAAGTCCAACCTCTTTTGCAAGGGCTTTTGTCATACCAATGAGTCCTGATTTTGATGCAGAATAATGAACTTCACAAGAACCACCTGTTTCACCCCAGATGGATGAAATGTTGATGATTTTTCCTGATTTTCTGTTAATCATATATTTAAGGACTGCACGACTGCAATAAAATGCACCTGAAAGATTTGTTTCAATCATTTTGTGCCACATATCGTCTGTAATATCGGTGAATAGTGCTTGTTGGGCAACACCCGCATTGTTCACAAGAACATGAATTTCACCAAAGTTCTTTTCAATGTCATCAACAACGGTTTTTACAGCGTTACTGTCAGTAATATCAAGTTTATATGCCTTGCAATTATTCCCTAATTCAGCACAAAGCTTTTGTGCCTTTTCTTCAGAATTGTTGTATGTAAATGCAACTTTATATCCGTCATTTAAAAGTCTTTTAACAATAGCAGAGCCAATTCCTTTTGCTCCACCTGTTACAAAAGCAACATTATTCTTCATAAAATCTCGCCCCTTTTCGGATTGCTTTTACATTGTATCACACTTTAACCACTTTTGCATTAAAATACTTGAAAAATTTTTATCGTTGGAATATAATTGTTTTTACAAATAATTATGCTGGTGTAGCACAGTTGGTAGTGCAGCTCATTCGTAATGAGCAGGTCGCAGGTTCGAGTCCCGTCACCAGCTCCATTTTTTTATGTGGAGGTTCACATATGCTTTATTTTTATCCTGAAGATTTTGGTGCATTCGGTAACGGTGTGAATAACGACTGTGTTGCTATTCAGTCTGCCATTGATAAGGCAGAGGAAAATGGTGGCGGTACAGTTGTGCTTACAAGTGGCAAAACATATTATTCCGATTCAATCCGTATGAAGAAAAATGTTGAATTACATCTTCAAAAAGGTTCACGACTTAAAGCGACTGATAATATTGACGGATATATTCGTCCTTGCAATATGATTAATGACCCAAAAACTGCACTCATTGGTAATCCTGTAACAGGTAAACCGTCTTTCGTGTTTATTTATGGCTACGAGGCAGACGGTTGCACAATTTCAGGTGAGGGTACTATTGATGCTAATGGTCACGCTTTTGTTGAAAGAAAAGACAAATATTATGTAACTGGCAATTTCTATCCTCGTCCAACAGTTATTTATGTTGAAAAGAGTAACAATATCACATTTAAGGATGTAACAATTGTTGATGCGCCATTCTGGACACTTCATCCTGCAGGTTGCGATGATGTGCTTATTTCTCAAATCAGAATTTTAAATGATTTGGATGTTGCAAATTCCGATGGTATCGACCCTGACCATTGTACAAATGTTAGAATTTTAGGTTGTCACATTGAGTGTGCTGACGACTGTATCTGCCTTAAAACATCAAAGGGTAATGCTGAATATGGCCCTTGTGAAAATATTATTATTGCAAATTGTACTCTTATTTCAACATCTGCTGCCATTAAAATCGGCACAGAGGGTGTCGGAGATTTCCGCAATGTAATTGTTGATAATTGCATTATTTCACGAAGCAATCGTGGCCTTTCAATTCAGATTCGTGACGGTGGTAATGTTGAAAATGTTACATATTCAAACTGTATTGTTGAAACTCGTCGTTTCTGTCCTGACTGGTGGGGTACAGCAGAGCCTATTGTAATCACAACATTCAATCGTGACGAAAATACTAAATCAGGTAAAATTAAGAACATCCGTTTCCGTAATATCACTTGCAAAGGTGAAAACGGTGTGCTTATTCACGGTACAGAAGAAAATATGATTGAGGATGTTACCTTTGAAAATGTAAGTATTACAATGACAAAGACATCAAAATGGGACTGTGGCCTTTATGATTTAAGACCTTGTCTTCAGTATGGTGTTGAAAAGCATAAGAACAGCGGTTTCTTTATCAGAAATGCTAAAAATGTACTTATCGAAAAGTCGTCAGTACAATGGGGCAATATCTGTGACGATTATGCAAAAGCAATTGACGCAGAAAATGCACCAAACCTTGAACTCATAAGATTCATTGGTACAGATGCGAAATAAAACAAAAAGCAAATGACAGATTTTAGAGCAGAAGGAGGAATGTGCGATGAAAATGTTATGGAAACTCACTAAGGAAGCTGCACGCTACAAAGGACTGTATATACTTGCAATTTTGTCCACATTGGGGTTAACCGTCGTAAACCTTACTGCCCCGAAAGTTTTGTCCTCTATGACAGGTGCCGTAGGAAAAGGTGTTGATGATGCAGCCCTTGACAATATCATCAAAATGGCAGTTGCACTGTTGCTTCTTTATCTGCTTCGCATTTCATTTAGATTTTTAAGCAATTATCTGGCTCATAAAGCTGCGTGGTATCTAGTAGGTGACCTTCGAAGTCGAATGTACGATAAATTGCAAAGTTTGGACTTGGGATTCTTCCACGACAAGCAGACGGGTGACTTGATGAGTCGTGTTGTAAATGATACACGAGATTTCGAACTTTTATACGCACATATGATTCCTGAAATCATCACAAATGTGGTGACTTTTGTGGGTGTACTTGTAATTTTGCTTGCAGTTAACTGGAAACTGGCACTGATTACTTGTTGTCCAATTCCATTGATTCTCTGTTCGGGCGTAATATTTGCCAAGGTTGTACGACCATTTTTCAAAGCGTCTCAAAAATCTATGGGGGAATTAAATGCCCAGTTGCAGGATAACCTGTCAGGATTGCATGAAATTCAGTCTTTTGGTCAAGAAAATTATGAAAGCGAACGCCTTCGTACCAAGAATTTTGAACAAGTCAGAGCAATGTTGCGAGCACTTCGTGCAAGTGCAGTGTTTCACCCTAGTGTAGAATTTCTTTCATCTGCAGGTACTATTTTAGTAGTATTTTTTGGTGGGTTTTTAGCTTACAAAGGTCAACTGTCCGTAGAAGATATTGTAGCATTTGTATTGTATTTGTCTTTATTCTATGCTCCTGTTTCCGGACTTGCTAATCTGTTGGAAAACTTGCAACAATCCCTTGCCGGTGCGGAACGTGTAACATTAGTTCTTGAAACACCTTCTGCTATTGAAAATGCAGACGACGCTCAAGATATTGGTGAAGTAAAGGGCGCTATCACTTTTGAAAATGTGAGTTTTCATTACAGCAACAAGATTCCGGTGCTTAAAAATATTTCTTTTTCTTGCAAACCAGGCATGATGGTTGCGTTGGTTGGACCTACAGGTGTGGGAAAAACTACCGCCACACAGTTGATTTCCAGATTTTATGACCCGATAGAAGGTAGAATTTTAATTGACGGAAAAGATATTAAAAGTGTGACTTTAGAAAGTTTGCGCCATAATATCTCGCCTGTGCTTCAGGATACTTTCCTTTTCAACGGAACAATTGCAGAAAATATTGGTTATGCAAAACCTGATGCCACACGGGAGGAAATTGAAACAGCAGCAAAAGCTGCAAATATTCATGATGACATCCTAAGTATGCCGGACAAATATGAAACAAAAGTAGGCGAACGAGGTCTTCGTCTTTCCGGCGGACAAAAACAACGAGTAGCTATCGCTAGGGCAATTCTTCGTCAGTCACCTATTATTGTTTTGGATGAGGCAACGGCTTCAGTTGATGTGCAAACTGAAAAGAAGATTCAGAATGCGATAAAAAATCTTGCCGGTAAACGGACTATCGTTGCTATTGCACATAGGCTTTCCACTATCCGTGAGGCTGATATGATTTTGGTGATTCATGAAGGTGAAATTGTAGAACGTGGAACTCATGAGGAATTGTTAAAACTGCAAGGACTGTATTATAAAATGAATCAAGCACAGAGTTTTACCGATTCATAAAAGTAGAATATAGAATTAAAAGGACAGACTAGCGTCTGTCCTTTGCTGTTTAGTATAATTGAAATATATAGCAAATCACACCATAAATTACTGCGGCAAAAGTGCTATAAGCAATTACAGGACCTGCGATTTTGAAGATGTTTGCACCTGTACCCATAATAATTCCCTCGGATTTAAACTCTAATGCAGGAGACACAACTGAATTTGCAAAGCCTGTGATGGGAACAATAGTTCCTGCGCCTGCGTGCTTTGCGATTTTATCAAAAACGCCTATTCCTGTGAGAATTGAGGCTATGACAATCAATGTCGATGGTGTTAATGCTTTTACAACATCTTCAGAAAAATCAAGTTTTTCAAAACCCCAATTGAGGAATTCACCAAAAGTGCAGATTGCTCCTCCAAAAATAAATGCTTTAATACAATTTTTAAGTTTTGGTGATGGCGGAGAGGCCTTTTCGGCCATTTTTTCATATTCATTATTTGTTGTGGACATAAAATCACTTCCATTCAACAATATTTTTTACGGATTTTTGTTTTTTATTATAGTAATTTTTGAATGTTTGAAAAAATATCTTTTTTGTGGTAATATATAATTCAATAAATTTCAGGAGGGATTTTGTGGTCGGTTATATTGATGTCGGCGGAGGAATGCGCGGCGTTTATGGTGCCGGTGTTCTTGACCGATTTCTTGACGATAATATAAATTTTTCTTGTTATATCGGTGTTTCGGCAGGGTCAGCGAATATTATTTCCCATTTAGGTGGTCACAGAGAGCGAACACTGCGATTTTATAGGGATTATTCCTATCATCGTGAGTATATGGGCTTAAATAACATGGTGAAAACAGGGTCATATCTAAATCTGGATTATATTTATTCAACCTTGACCGACGAAGGTGGTCTCGACCCTTTAAATTATGATGTTTTAGAAGAAAATAAGGCGGATTTTTATATTGTAGCTACGGATTCATTAACGGGAAATTCTCATTTTTTTGATAAGAAAAGTATCAATCGAAACGACTGTACATCAATAAAGGCATCCTGTAGTATTCCTTTGTTTTGTCCACCGAGAAACAGTGGTGGCAGAGCATATTTTGATGGTGGAGTGTCCGACCCTATTCCTGTCAGAAAAGCGTTGGAATTAGGGTGTGATAAGATTGTTGTAACCCTTACTTTATCAAAAGAATTCAGAAAAAAGCACAAGTTTCCGAAATGGCTGTATCCGATAGTTATAAAGAAATACCCTGCTATTGCCACCAAGCTTTATGATATGATTGATAAATATAATGAGGATTTGGAATACTTAACAGAACTTGAAAGACAAAGAAAAGTTCTGATTTTATCACCCGATGATTGCTGTGGCATAACCACATTAAAAAGAACAAGGGAGGGTCTTCAGAATCTTTATCAAAAAGGCTATGAGGACGCACGTAGGGTGAAGGAATTTTTGTCATTACAGGAGAATGAATGTGAATAAACGAAGTGCCAATGCGATGAATAAAATCAGCAAATTTATTTTCGTGACTTTGGCTGTGATAATAGCTTTTAATGTGATGGATTACACTTTAAGTGAAGTTACGGATACTAAGGCTTACACAGATGCTGTGCGCGACGATGTTGCTTGGAATAATGTTGCTGAAAAAATTGAAAACAGGGAAGATTTGTCGGAAGAAGATTATGCAGTCATTTTTTCGCAATCGGGATTGGGCAGACCGGCGGTAGACAGCTTGTTGCCCGATGGCGGAACAGAATATCTGAATTATTACAGAGATTATTATGTTGCGGATAAGGATTATTACTGTTATCGTAAAGGTGTTTTTGCGTGTCACGAAGTAATTACGGATTCAACCGGTGAAAGAATACAAAATCCGGATTTTACCGAATTGAAGAATGGTGATATAATAATTACCTTGAGTATACATTCTCTCGGTTGGAGGCATGGACATGCAACCATTATCACTGATGCAGAAAACGGCATTGGCGTACAGGCGGTTATGGTTGGTGAGAAATCAAACAATTCGTATGTGTGGGAATGGTCAAAATATCCTCTTGTGGCAGTTTTAAGGCCTAAAAATATCGATGAGGATACAAGAAATAGCGCTGCGCTGTTTGCACAAGAAAATCTGAAAGGTCTGAATTATTCTCTTCTTGGCGGCGTAATTTCCGGCAGAGATGCTCAAAAAGTGCCGAAAGGTACACAGTGTGCACATCTTGTGTGGTATGCATATAAAGCCTGTGGTATAGATATAGCTCCTGAAAGTGGTCTGATAATTACACCGAAAGACCTTTTAGAAAGTCAGAATCTTGAGATTGTTCAAGTGTATGGAAGTATATTGGAGGAGTAGTTGTGAAAAAAATAATTGCATTTTGTTTAATGTTTTCATTGGCTTTTGTTTTGGTATCTTGTTCAGAACCCGAGGAATATGAGGTTGAGGGAACCTTGCCGGAAATAATTCAAGGAGAAACGGACACAGAAGCGGTATAGTAAATAAATGACAATAAGGTCAGGAGGTTTTTCGGATGAAAAGCCTTCTTTTTTTGTTGATTTTCAGGGATTTTGCCCTTGTATTCTTTCGCTTTATTTGGTATAATTAATTGTTAAAAACTATTATCCGTAACTATGCTCAAAAGGGGTCAGAAAAATGGATGTTTTCAATGAAGAAAAGAAAAAAGATTTAATTATCGGCAGGAATGCTGTAACTGAACTTATAAAGTCCGGACGAGAGATAGACACACTTTTTGTACTTCGTGGTGAAAAGAGTGGCTCTGTCGGGAAAATAATTGGTCAATGTCGTGATAAAGGCGCTGTTGTAAAGGAAGTTGACAAGAAAAAACTTGACTTTATGTGCGGTCACAGTAATCATCAGGGTGTAGTGGCAATTTGTGCGGCTCACGATTATGCGACGGTTGATGAAATTCTTGCAGTTGCCGAGGAAAGAGGAGAACAACCATTCATCGTTGCTTGCGACGGAATTGAAGACCCTCATAATCTTGGTGCAATAATCCGTACTGCAGAAGCTGCAGGTGTTCACGGAATCATCATTCCAAAGCGAAGAAGCGCTTCTTTAAATTACACAGTAGGAAAAACCAGTGCAGGGGCACTTGAATATATGAAGGTTGCACGAGTACCAAACCTTGCTTCAACACTTGAGGAGTTAAAGGAAAAGGGAATGTGGGTTTATGGTGCCGATATGGATGGTGAAGATATCCGTTCTGTAAATCTTGATGGTGCTGCTGTGCTCGTGATTGGTTCAGAGGGCGACGGAATGAGCCGTATTATTCGTGAAAAATGTGATTTTATTGTTTCGCTTAAAATGAAGGGGCAAATCAATTCGCTTAATGCTTCTGTTGCAGGTGGAATTTTAATGTATGAGTTTTCATACAAGAGATAGAAAAGGGTCGGAAAAATTTTTTCAGGGGGAAATTTGTTATGGCAGATAAAATTTCAGAAAACTTAATTGATGAAATTCTTCATGATGTAAAAACATATACTGGAGAGGGGAGTTCTGAACCAGCATATTCCGCAGCGGATATTGATTTGCTTATTGCCGACATTATGGGTCCGGATTACAAAGCTGAAACAGATTCTGTTATTGATGTTCGCAGTTCATCGGAAGAGAAGGTCGTTAAGGGGAATTTGCGCTCTGAAACAAAGATGATTTCCTTTGATGTTCCCAAAATTCAGTCTTTGGCAGATGAAAATGCTGAGGTTGTTTCTCAAGAGAAGACAAAAACTCCGGTTCTGATTGGCAATTCCGGACAGTATGGCTTTACTTCAGATGTTCCTGAAGATTTTGATGAGGAAGAAAAAGAGGAAGAAATTAAGGCGGATGAAGCTGTAAAAGGTCAGATTTCCATTGAAAAAACAAGAATGTTCAATGAGGTTGATATTCGTGGTGCATATAATCCCGGAATTTCACATAACCTTGGAAATATAGTTACAAGAACAACCAGTGGGGATGCACAACCTTTGACCTCAAGCACATTGTCAAATGAAAAATACAGAAAGCACTTTATGAACAAGCCCGTTCAGAAGATAGAAAACACTATGGAACAAAGGGCAATCAGAAGTACTATCCCACAAAAAACTATTGAAACTCCAGGTGTGATTGTCAAAAATCGTGCAGTAAAAGAAGATACAGATGGCATAAGACCTTTGCCTACTATTGTTCCTGCTGAATATGAATTACAACAGGAAAGAGCAAATGTTGCAAGTCAGGAAAAACCGGATAATCAGATTATGTTTGACGGTTTTTATGATGATGAAGAAATTTTACAGCAGTCCGAAGAACAGGTGGAAGCAGAGCTTCGTGAACATCGCAGAGAGGCTGTAAGGGATTTTATAGAGAGTGATTTGCCTTTTAAGCAGAAGGATGAGCCGGCTCCGGTAAAGGGTCGATATGAAAGACAGAAGATTTCTATCGCACGTGAGTATTTCGGACCTAAAGATGCAGATGCAGTCAAAGCTGTATTTGTAAAGGAAAAGAAGGGCCTTGTCACTAAGCTTATTGTCGTTTCGGTAATCTGTTTTGTTATGTCTGTTCTTGCAATGATTGCGGGTACAGATAATGGTAATTTTGATTTGTACGGAAACAATGAGTTTATATATTCAGCAGTTCAGCTTGTGCTTCTTGGTGTAGCATGTGCAATAAATATCAAGTCATTTGCCCGTGCGATTGTAAATATCAAGAGTAGGATTCTCAATATGGATACTGTGGTTGCCGTAAGTGCATTTGTTGGTGCTTTACAGTGCGGTGTAAGTTTTGCTTTTGCAGACAGCGTTGAATCTGTTGCAAGGCTTACAACCGGTGCGGCTGTTTTACCAATGATTATGAAACTTGCCGGTGAGATTGTCCGTTGTAAGAACGACAGTGACAACTTTGATGTTATTACGGAAAAAGATTTTGATTGTCATTGCGTAGAAAATATTGCAAATGAAGATGTTGCTATTGAAATTGCAAGAGGCTTGATGATGGGAGAGCCTGAAATCAAATATTCTGCAAAAACAGAATTTCCTCAGAATTTTGTCGGAATTTCACGTTCGGCAGAGGTTACAGGTCCTGTTTGTAAAATTACAATTCCGGCAATGTTGCTTGTGGGAATAATTCTTGGTGTTATAACCGGTGTTATGACTCAGAATCCGTTTGCGGCTGTAAGTGCTATGACATCCACAGTTCTTATCGGACTTCCTTGTTCGGCAGGATTGGTTTCTGCAATCAACCTTCGAACAACTAATAAGGTTCTTAATCAGGAAAATGCGGTGATTAACGGATATAATGCTGTTGAAGAAGCAGTAAACACAAATGGTGTTGTAATTGATGCCTGCGATGTTTTTGAACAGGGCGCTTGCAATATTGAAGGCATGAAAATATATCACAAAATGCGTATTGATGAAGCAATTCTTTATGCAGCATCAGTTGTTATTGCTTCAGGTGGGGTTCTTGCGGATGTTTTTGAAGGCGTTATCATTGGTAAACGCGAACTTCTTCTTCCTGTTGAATCATTGGTATATGAAGAAAAATTAGGTTGTTCATGTTGGATACACAACCACAGAGTTCTTGTTGGTAATCGTGACCTTCTTGTTCATCACAATGTTGAGACACCGGATAAGGATTTAGAAGAAAAATATAAGGCAAATGGTCGAAATGTTGTTTATCTTGCAATCGAAGGTAAGATATCAGCAATGTTTGTTGTTGTATATAAATCCGATGCAGAGACAGCAAGATACATCCGAGAATTGGAAAAAGACGGAGTTACAATTTTCTTCAGAACAGCGGATGCAAATATTACAGAAAAACTTCTTGAGCATGAGTTCCAGTTACCTGCAAATGTTATTAAGATTATTAATCCGGTTGCCGGTGAAATGTTCTCAAAGCTTAAGGCACGAGATGAAGACAGAAGAGATGCACGTATTGTACACGATGGCAGTATGAGGTCTATGCTTGCAGCAATTCACGGAACTTTTGTTATTAACTCTTTGGTAAACTCATCGAGATTAATTCAGGCTATTGCATCAATAGTTGCTGTAGTTATTATGGCATTATTCACATTCCTTTCAGGCGTGGGTCAGATTGGAGTATGGCAGATTATTGTCTATCAGATTGTCTGGGCAGTCATACTTTCCGTTCTTGCATTTACACGAAAAAAGTAAGTATTAAACATTGATTAATTAGGGTTATAAATTTCAGCGGCTACTTTAGGAGATGAACTGATTGGCAGAATTTTTTGGAACAACTAAGGATATTGCGTTATGGATTTGGGACTTTGAGCAAGTCAGATTCTTTGTGGACGCGTTAGTAAAACTTGGAATAACCACATTGCTCAGTGGCTTTATAGGATATGAACGCGAACACTCACATCGTCCGGCAGGTTTCAGAACGCATATTCTTGTGGCGGTAGGCTCTGCACTTGTTATGTTGACATCGGTTTATATTTTTGAAAGTCAGGGTATGTCAGGCGACGTTACCCGTATGAGTGCGCAGGTACTCAGTGGTATCGGTTTCCTTGGAGCAGGTACAATCCTACGTGAGGGCTTTTCCGTTAAGGGTCTTACAACCGCTGCTTCGCTTTGGGCTGTTGCTTGTATCGGTATTGCTGTAGGTTCGGGATTCTACGCAGGTGCTTTGGTTGCAACTATCGTTATTTATCTCACACTTAATTCTCTTAAAAGATTTATTGTTCGTGGTTCAGCAGGTAAGCTTGTTTTTATTGAGCTTAAGGACGTTGCGGTACAGATTCCTGTTATTACAAAAACAATTAAACAATGTGGTGGTACAATTCACTCAATGGAAGTTGTATATACAGAAACCAAGGATTTAAAATTCAAACATCGTAAGGATACTTCTGTTATAAAAATTCTTGTTTTCCCTAAGAATAATGATTCGCTTACTCTTATGCTGACAACCATCAGAAGTATGGATGACGTTGAGGATGTTTATGTTGATTGATAAAATAAAACTTTATGACGGAGAGCATATTGAAGATTTAGGTGAAGGTGTCGGGCTTGTTGTGTCAAGGCAACACACCTTCGGTACAGATGCAATGCTACTTGCAGACTTTGCTAATCCTAAAAGAAATGATGTTGCCTGTGATTTTGGTTCAGGCTGTGGAATAATCCCATTTCTCTGGCTTCGTGACGGAAAATGTTCTGAGATAACAGCAGTTGAAATTCAGGAAAACGGTTGTGACCAGATGGAAAGGTCACTTGTGTTGAACGAAACTCAAAAAATCACTGTTTTGAACAGAGATTTAAAGGATATATCAGATTTAAAAGCAGGTAGCTTTGATTTAGTTACTATGAATCCACCCTATAAAATCGAAAATGGTGGAATAAAGAATGACGAGGATTTTGCAACTATTGCTCGTCATGAAACTCTTTGCAATATGGACGATATAGCAAAAAGCGCTGCTCGTCTTTTACGATTTGGCGGTAAGCTTTGCATTTGTCACAGACCGGAAAGAGTGTTCGATGCAATGTATTCTATGAGAGCAAACGGAATTGAACCCAAAACTCTTAAATTTGTATCTAAAAAAGGTGATACCCAACCTTGGTTAGTGCTTATTGAAGGTAAGCGTGGTGCGAAAAACGGTTTAAAGGTCCTGGGAAACCTTGTTGCATATAATAATGATGGTACTTTGACAGAGGAAATGCTCAGAATTACTGAAAAGTACAGAAAATAAAGAAAGGAAACGGACAATATGAGTGGAAAGCTTTATGTTGTAGGAACTCCAATCGGCAATTTGTCCGATTTTTCCGAAAGAGCGAAACAAACTCTTGCTGCTGTTGATTTTATCGCAGCAGAGGATACAAGAGTAACACAGAAATTACTTAATTTTTTTGATATAAAAAAACCGCTTATCAGTTACTATGAGCACAATCGTCGTGAACGAGGAGAAATGATTGTTTCACGAATTTTGAATGGTGAAGTCTGTGCTATAGTGACAGATGCAGGAATGCCTTGCATTTCTGACCCGGGACAAGACTTAGTTTATCTTTGTCACGAAAAGGGAATACAGGTAGAATCTGTTCCCGGACCAACTGCTTTTGCAACAGCGTTAGCAATCAGTGGAATGGAAAGCGGAAGATTTACTTTTGAAGGCTTTTTGAGTACAAACAAGCCGAGCAGAAAAGAACATCTTGAGGAACTTAAAAATGAAAGACGAACAATGATTTTCTACGAAGCTCCTCATAAGCTTAAAGCAACACTTAAGGATATGTATTCTTATTTCGGTGACCGTCAGATTGCCATAGTAAAAGAACTAACAAAAATTCACGAAACAGTAATGAGGACAAGCCTTAAGGGTGCGATAGATTTTTTTGAAATTGAAAACCCGAGAGGTGAGTATGTTCTTATACTTGCAGGTCAGGAAAAAGCAAAAGAAAAACAGCCCGTTACATTGGAACAGGCTGTGGTGTTTGCGAAAGAGCTTGTAGATAAAGGTATAAGTGTGAATGAAGCTGCAAAAACTGTTGCAGGTGAAACAGGAATAAAGAAAAGTCTTATATATAAAGAGTTACTTTGATTCCTTGTTTGTAATTTTATAGGCTCTTGCGATTTCTTTGTTGATAATTCGTGTGGCTTCCTTGATGATTGTGTCCATTGTCCGAGGGAGATGTTCATTTCTTTTTGGACGAGCATCACCTTCAAAGAGCATGGAATTGATGACATTGTCAATAACCGTTGTTGTGAAATACGGTGCCAATTCTTTTTTTGCTAATTCGTGATTAGGAATTGCACCCTGACAAAGAGCAGCAAGATAAACCTTATAGATGGTGAGAACATAAATTGTTCTGATTTTACTTGAATAATTTCGGCCGTATGCACTGAGCCTGTCCATAAGATAAACTGATGAACGGAAAATGGTACTCATTCGCATTTCACTGTCCTGAGGAAGCTCCTGGTCGACAAAAAGTGCATCCGACATCATTTTGTTTTCGGTAAGACCTAAAAGATAGTCGGTACTCACATCATAAAAGGCTGATGCACGGCAGAGAAAGTCAAGACCGCATTCACGGATACCTTTTTCGTAGTGAGAAAGCAAAGCCTGTGAAACACCTAACTGGACTGCGGCTTCTTTCTGACTTAAATTTTTTTCTTTACGAAGACTTACAAGTCTTGTGGAAACAGATGTACTCATAAATAAACATTCCTTATACTTAAAGTATAAAAATTATATAATACATTAAACAATTTGTATATTGTACGATTTTACAAATTTTCAGGAGATAAAATATGAAAACTTACCAAATTCATTTAATTCGTCACGCGGTTACAAAGGGCAATCTTGAGGGACGATATATAGGTCATACAGATGAATCTGTATGTGAAGAAGGCATGGCACAGCTTAAGGATATTATGGAAAATTACGGCAACTACCCTGAGGTTGATGCAGTATTTTCAAGTCCGCTAAAAAGATGTATTGAAACTGCAAAAGTAATTTATCCTGACAAAAATCCTATTGTACTTGATGATTTAAGAGAGTATGACTTTGGTGAATTTGAGGGTAAAACAGCAGAGGAATTACAGGATGACGAGGATTTTGCTGAATGGCTCAGTGGCTCAAATCCAAATAAAGCAGCACCATTCGGTGACAGTCAGGTAAGATTTAATTACAGGATTTGTGATTGCTTCGAAAAAATAGTTGACGGTGTTATCAAAGCAGGTGCAAATAGTACAGCAATTTTCACTCACGGTGGTGTGATTATGTCACTTATGCAGACTTACGCACTTCCTGAAGCACCTATGCACGAATGGTTGACACCTTCTTGTTGTGGCTACACTATCCGTATTGACCCATCAATCTGGTCAAGAGGTATGAAGGTTGAGGCAATTGCAGAATGTCCCGCTCAGCCTGAAGTGTTTGAGCATGAGCTCTGGGATGTTTATGACCCTGAAAAAGATGAATTTGATGTTGCGTATTGGGAAGATGACAGCAATTTCCCGGATGAGCAGTAAAATATTCCCATAATAACTATAAAAATCACATTGAATCAATAATTTTTCAATGATAAAATAATATACAGAAAAACATAAGGAGGTAAAAACTTATGAAAATGTCATTCCGTTGGTATGGCGAAAGTGACCCAATATCATTGCAGTACATTCGTCAGATTCCTAATATGAAAAGCATAGTTAGTGCTGTTTATGATGTAAAACCAGGTGAAGTTTGGCCGGAAGAGTCAATCGAAAAAATGGTTAAACAGTGCGAAGAAAATGGTCTTGTTTTTGATGTTGTTGAATCAATTCCTGTACACGAAAACATTAAGCTTGGCAGAGAAAATGTTGACGAGCTTTTAGAAGTTTATTGTGAAAATATCCGTCGTTGTGCAAAATATGGTGTTAAGTGTGTAACATATAACTTTATGCCTGTTTTTGACTGGACTCGTACACAGCTTGATAAAGAGGCAGAGGATGGCTCAACAAGTCTTGTTATGTATTGGGAACAGATGAAAGGACTTGACCCGCTTAAGGATGATATTCATCTTCCCGGTTGGGATTCCAGTTATACTCAGGACGAGGTAAGAGAATTAATTTCAGCTTATGGTGAAATTGGTGAAGAAGGTCTTTGGAAAAATCTTGAAAAATTCCTCAAGAAGGTTATTCCTGTGGCTGAAGAATATGGCGTTAAAATGGCAATTCATCCTGATGACCCACCATATCCGATTTTTGGTATTCCAAGAATTATCACTTGTGAGGAAAACATTGACAGAATGTTAAAGCTTGTTGACAGTGAGGCAAACAGCCTTTGCCTTTGTACCGGTTCATTAGGCTGTGCAAAATCAAATGACGTAGTAAAAATGATTAGAAAATACAGTGCAATGAACAGAATTGCATTTATGCATATCAGAAACATTTTGATTATGGAAGACGGAAGCTTTGAAGAAAGCGGACATATTTCAAATTGCGGTAGTCTTGATATGTATGAGGTAGTTAAGGCACTTGTAGATACAGGTTTTGATGGCTATGTTCGTCCTGACCACGGTAGAATGATTTGGGGCGAAACAGGAAAACCAGGTTATGGTCTTTTTGACAGAGCCCTCGGTGCAACATATATAAACGGCTTGTTTGAAGCGGTTGAGAAAGGAAGTAAGTAAATCCTATGTTACATGAGAATTTAAAAGGCAGAGTAGCAGTTGTTACAGGTGGTGGCGGTGTTCTCTGTGGTGATTTCGCAAAAACACTTGCTAAACAGGGTGTAAAGGTTGCAGTTCTTGACTTGAATGAAGCAGCAGCACAGGCTGTTGCTGATGAAATAAATGCTGACGGTGGCGTAGCTATCGCAGTTGGCTGTAATGTTCTTGAAAAAGAGAGCATGGAAAATGCTCGTGCAATTGTTAATGAAAAACTCGGTACTTGTGACATTCTTCTCAACGGTGCAGGCGGAAATAATCCAAAGGGTACAACAACAAAAGAAACTCTTGAAAAGATAGATTTGATTGAAAAGAATGATGACATCAAAACATTCTTTGACCTTGATGCTGCTGGTATTTCATTCGTATTCAACCTCAATTTCCTTGGAACACTTATTCCTACACAGGTTTTTGCTCGTGATATGGCAGAAAAAGAAAACACTTGTATCGTTATGGTAACATCAATGAATGCTTATCGTCCGCTTACAAAGATTCCTGCTTATTCAGCAGCAAAAGCAGCAGTTAAGAATTTCACAGAATTTATGGCAGTTCATTTTGCTGATGTTGGTATCCGTGTAAATGCTATTGCACCGGGATTCTTCTCAACAAACCAGAATAAGACACTTCTCTGGAATGATGACGGAACACCGACAGCGAGAACAAATAAGATTTTGAATGCTACTCCAATGAAGAGATTTGGTGAAGCACACGAGCTTTCAGGTGCATTGTTATTCCTTTGTGATGAGGCATATTCGAGCTTTATTACAGGTACAAGCATTTGCGTTGATGGTGGTTTCTCAGCGTATAGCGGTGTTTAATCGGAGGTAAAGATATGAATTTAAATCTTAGAAAAAAAGAAGAATGCACATTTGATATGATTTCACTTGGTGAAATTATGCTTCGTCTTGACCCGGGTGAAGGCAGAATTAAGACTGCTCGTTCTTTCCGTGCTTGGGAAGGTGGCGGTGAGTACAATGTTGCTCGTGGACTTCGTCGTTGTTTTGGTATGAAAACTGCAGTTGTTACAGCATTTGCTGATAACGAAGTTGGTCGTCTTATTGAAGACTTCATTATGCAGGGTGGCGTTGATACATCACTTATCAAATGGGTAAAATATGACGGTATCGGCAGAACAGTAAGAAACGGTCTTAACTTCACAGAGCGTGGATTTGGTATCCGTGGTGCGGTTGGTGTTTCTGACCGTGGTAACACAGCAATTTCTCAGCTTAAGGCAGGGGATATTGACTGGGATTACATTTTCGGTACACTTGGTGTCCGTTGGCTTCATACAGGTGGTATCTTCGCAGCACTTTCAGAGTCAACTGCAGAAGTTGCTATTGAAGCAGTTAAAACTGCAAAGAAATACGGCACAATCGTATCTTATGACCTTAACTACCGTCCATCACTTTGGAAGGATATCGGTGGTAAAGAAAAAGCACAGGCAGTTAATAAGGAAATCGCAAAATATATCGACGTTATGATTGGTAACGAAGAAGATTTCACAGCTTGTCTTGGCTTTGAAATTGAAGGTAATGATGAAAATCTTAAAGAACTCAACATTGAAGGCTATTACAAGATGCTTGAGGAGGTTGTTAAGGTTTATCCTAACTTTAAGGTTATTGCAACAACTCTTCGTACAGTTAAAACTGCAACAGTTAACGACTGGTCAGCAATCTGCTATGCAGATGGTAAGGTGCACAAGGGACTTGAGCTTCCAGGTCTTGAAATTCTTGACCGTGTTGGTGGTGGCGACTCATTCGCATCAGGCCTTATTTATGGTCTTATGACAACAGAAGATGCACAGACAGCCGTTAATTACGGTGTTGCTCACGGTGCACTTGCAATGACAACACCAGGTGATACATCAATGGCATCACTTAAAGAAGTTGAAAATATTGTCAAAGGCTCAGGTGCTCGTGTACAAAGATAAGGAGAATTAATTATGGATAAAGAAAAAATTATTACCCGAATTCAGGACTGTGGTATCGTAGCAGTTGTTCGTGCAGAAACAGTTGACCAGGCTATCAGAATTACTGATGCTTGTATCGAAGGTGGCGTTGCTGCTATCGAACTTACTTTCACAGTTCCTCACGCTGATAAGGTTATTGAAGAACTTGCAAAGAGATATACACCTGAAGAAATTATCCTCGGTGCAGGTACTGTTCTTGATGCAGCAACTGCAAGAATTGCTATGCTTTCAGGTGCAGAATATATCGTAAGCCCTGCTCTTGATATTGAAACACTCAAACTTTGTAATCGTTACAGAGTTCCAATGATGCCTGGTATTATGACAGTTCGTGAAGGTCTTCTTGCTATGGAAAACGGTGCAGATATTCTCAAGGTTTTCCCTGCTGACCTTTTCGGGCCAAAGATTATCAAGGATATCAAGGGACCAATTCCATATGCTAAGATGATGCCAACAGGTGGCGTTGATGCTGACAATGTTGGTGAATGGATTAAAGCAGGTGCTGTTGCAGTTGGTGCAGGTTCATCACTTACAGCAGGTGCAAAGACAGGTGACTACAAGAAG
>JAZSHP010000110.1:0-26271 GCA_045533355.1 Candidatus Fimenecus sp. | reverse complement strand
GTAATTGATTATTAATTTGGATATGAATCGTAGGGGACGATGCCCACATCGTCCCGTTCCAAAGTGTACTATTGACCTGCTTCGGGACGATGTAGGCATCGTCCCCTACATTTATCACCATATTGGTTTTATTATATAGTCGCAACGCAGTTCCAAAATTCTGAATTCTGAATTCTGCATTCACCCCGACAAACTCCGACTTGTCTCCTACATCACAAATCGTCTGCATCCTGCTCAGGGATATCCGAGGTTTTTGGATTGCCCGTATACCATCCGTCTGCATCAAATTGCTTAGTATCTTGGTCACTGTTCCAGATTTCAGCAATTTCGGTGCTGATTTTTTTTATCTCCTTTCTTATTTTTTCTTTATTTTCCTTGTCCTTCTTTTTGCCAAAAATCATATTTTACATCTCCTGTTTTCTTTATATTATTCATTAAATATGATTAGCAATCGGATAAACTTTATACCACACTTAATTAAAATAATTTATTTGCTTGACAACTGAGGAAAATGTTGCTACAATAATAATTACAAGGCGAACAAATGTTCGGATAAAAACGCGTGTATGAAAATATATGCGTTTTATTTTTTCGAAAGGAGAGGTTTCATGCTTTACGAAAACGAACATATACAGCGTATATCAACAGAGGAGTATTTTTATCTCACGGAAAATTTCGAATTTGTTGATGCAAGAGGACGTAGTGAATCTGTAAGGTATCTTATGTATAACAAAAAGAAAAAACTTATGGATATGGTCAGATTGGTAATGGAAAATGAGTTGAGTGCAAATGAACGGAATATGGCAATTGACTATTGGTATAACAAAATGTCAATCAGTGATATCTCAAAAAAATATCAGATTTCCCGTTCTGCGTTTTACAGAGCAATTGATGTAATCAAGAATAAACTTAATACATCGTTAAAATATGTGCTTTTGTATGTCGATGCAATTAAACCTCCTTCAAAGGAGGATTTTTTAACTCAGAATAAAATGGATTTTTTTATGGGGGAGCAAATTGATAACTGATAAAATTAGTCTTGCCGAGCTTGGCAAGGAGTATGAAAAACATGCGAAACTACAACAATTTTTTATTGATAAATGTAATGAAGAAATAAAAATTGCAAAAAAGTCGGGGGACTATGACGCAGAAATGGAGTTGAAGAAAAAACTCCGAGTTTTCAAGGATATTGAGTATGAATTGAAGAACACTGCAGAAAAACTAAAGAATTATTATAAAAATGAAGGAGATTTTCATGGAAAATAAGATTATTTCTATTGATATAGGTTCCGATATTAAAAATGAGATCAATGAAAATGCAGGTGTGATGTGGGAGCATAATGCCACCGCGCTTGTTTTTAAAATTGCTCCGGAATATGTAGGTGATTATAAGTATTATCTTGAATATCGTTCTCTTATAGGAACAAAAATCCGTACGGAGTATCTTGAGCTTGATACTGAAACAAACACTATAACATATATTATTCCGGTAACAATGAGTTCACTTCGTGGGGTTGAATGTTATTTCAATATTATAAACATTGATGAAGACGGACAGACACAGCTTGTTATAAAGCCACAGAAATTTTGTCTGGAGTTTGATTACTCACCTGATACGGACAACGGGATTGCCAAGGTAAATGATTTTTCCGTCAATGCACTTTTTGAAGCCATTCGTCTTGGCACATTTAAGGGTGATAAAGGCGATAGAGGAGAGGCGTTTACACACGATGACTTTACTGAGGAGCAACTTGCTGCACTAAAAGGCGATAAGGGCGATAAAGGTGACCGAGGTGAAAAGGGTGACCAGGGTGAAAGAGGTGACCCTTTTGTTTATGAAGATTTCACCGAAGAACAACTCGCAGCCTTAAAGGGCGAAAAGGGTGACAGTGAAATCAGAATAATCAGAGAAGAATGTAATGCATGGGAGTTGGAAAGTGGTATATATTTAATAAGTAATCCAAATTTTGACTTTTTTGTGCATCTGAATGGGAATGCCTGTGATATTACAGAAGGTATGTTTTTGGTTGTGGATTCTTTTCTTTCTGAAGGTAAAATGATTTTTGCATTCTGTATCGACGATATGAAAAATGTTCAGCAAGTTTTGTGCTTGACAGTGGACTATGACGGAGTTGAGCACGAAGAGGTTTCAGCCGGATATTTAGCAAAGCAGACGGAGGTTGATAAAAAAATTGCAGAGATTAATCCTTTGTGGAAGGAAATAGAAAATACAACACTTCAGGATAATGTAGTTCGATTTAATATTCCCGCAAGTAACCTCCGTGGTCTTAAGGAACTTCGAATAGAAGCAGAAATTATTTTTTCAGACAACACAGTAACCGAACAAAATCTGATGTGCGGTAAAAGTGATGAATCATACTGGCAATGCAATATAAATGCTTCAACTACCGGTAAAGCTTATCTTCAGTTTGACATAAGCAGAAGTAAAGATAAAAGAAGAACTTGTTGGGATGGAACAGCATCCGTCTATGCAGATGCTTTGGAGGGCGCATCATTCATGTCTTTCGGAAAAGAAAATGGTATTACAAACCCTAATGTAATTGTTCCGGATGAAGAAAATTTATGGATTCAGACTACGGATAATAATCCGATGGCTGCGGGAACGGTTATCAAAGTGTGGGGTAGATAATTATGGAGGAAAATATCAAAGGAGGCAGAAAGATTGAAATATAACGGAATAGATGTTTCGAAGTGGCAGGGAAGAATAAATTGGAACCTTGTTAAAAGTGATGGTGTTCAGTTCGCAATGATTCGTTCTTCTTTCGGTTGGGGAAAAGACAATGTTGATGTGCTTTTTGAAACTAATTATAATGGCGCAACTCAAGTCGGTATTCCTGTTGGTGCTTATCATTATTCTTATGCAAGAACCGTTGATGAAGCCATAAAAGAGGCTGAACATTGCTATTCAGTTATCAAGGGTAAAACTTTTGAATATCCTATTGCTTATGATATGGAGGAAGCAGGTGTTGCGGCACTGGGAAAAGCAAAAGTTTCACAGATTGCAAAGGCATTTTGCGAGAAAATGGAATCTTATGGTTACTATGTCTGTATTTATTCAGGAAAGCATTGGTTTGAGAATTATTTCACCCAAGAGATTTTTGATAAATATGATATCTGGCTTGCTCAGTGGAATAATAGACCAACATTCAACAAGCCGTATGGAATATGGCAAAAGAGTTCAAAAGGCAGAGTCGACGGGATAATGGGATATGTGGACTTAGACGAAGCGTATAAGCATTATCCCTCAATTATGAAAATGAATGGATTGAATGGCTTTAAAAAATTAACTACGGAAAAGGAACCGGAAAAAGAAAAGCCTGTAGACAAAGATTTCGTTGTCGGTCAAGAAGTACTTCTTAATAAAGTGAGACTTTATGCATCATCCACATCGAAAAAAGAGGTGAATGCCATCAGCGGGAAATATTATCTGTATGATGGCAAGGTGATTAACAACAGATTCAGAGTTACAAATTCTAAAGAAAATGTCAATCGTAAGCCTATGTCAAAGTTTGTTACAGGATATATAAACAAGGAGCAGGTAATATGACAGAGATGGATGTTGTAAATCACCGACTTGATGCTGTGGAACAGGACATAAAAACCTTGTATAAAAAAATTAACGAGGTAACTATGACTCAGGTTCAGAGTGTCACCAAACTTGACAGTATGCTGGTGACTCTCGGAGAGTTAAAAGAAAGCATAGAAGCTTTGAAAAAACGACCGGGATGGTTCTGGGATAGGCTTGTTGTGGCACTCATAGGCGCTGTGTGCGGAACAATAATGTGCCTTATTATGTAAAGGAGAAGATATGATAGAATATATTGTTGAAAATGCTCTGATTCTTATTCCTGTATTGAATGTGTTAGGTGTAATTGTCAAGGGAATTGAAAAAATTCCTGATAAATATATACCACTCATACTTTTAGGTATTGGAATTCTTGGCTCGGTAGCAATTTTGGGAATTTCACCTGAAAGTGTAGTTCAGGGTGTGCTTGTAACCGGTACAGCAGTTTATGGAAATCAGTTAGTAAAGCAAATCAAAAAGCAAGAATAAGCAAACAAAGTAAAATAAGGCGAGGATTTTACTCCTCGCCTTGTTTTTATATATTGTTTTTGATTATTCTTCGTCAACCTTTGCTTCTGCAATAACTTTTTCAACGATGTTCTGTGGAGCCTGTTCATAACGTGTGAACTCGAATGAGAATGAACCACGACCCGCTGTTACTGAACGGAGAACAGTTGTAAAGTCGCCCATTTCAGCCATTGGAACTTCAGCTGTAAGTTCCTGCATATTAGGTTCATCAGCAGCGCCCATACCGAGAACTCGACCACGACGTTTTGTGATGTCACCCATGATGTCACCAAGGTTATCATCAGGCATACGAGCAACAAGAGTACCAACAGGTTCAAGGATTGTTGGGTCAGCCTTTGGAATACCTGCCTTGTATGCAAGAGAAGCAGCCATCTTGAATGCCATTTCTGAAGAGTCAACAGGGTGGTAAGAACCATCATAAAGAGTAGCCTTAACGCCTACCATCGGATAGCCTGCGAGAACGCCCTTGAGAACGCAATCACGAAGTCCCTTTTCAACTGCTGGGAAGAAGTTCTTTGGAACAGCGCCACCGAAAACTTCTTCAGCAAATACAAGCTCGTCACTGTCACATGGCTCGAAACGGATATGTACATCACCGAACTGACCGTGACCACCTGACTGTTTCTTGTGTTTACCCTGTGCTTCAGCAGATTTACGGATTGTTTCTCTGTAAGCAACTTTAGGAACAGAAAGGTCAACTTCTACGCCGAATTTATTTTTAAGTTTTGAAACAATAACATCAAGATGCTGTTCACCCATACCTGAGAGAACCTGTTCTTTTGTTTCTTTATTGATATAGAAAGTGATTGATGGGTCTTCTTCCATAAGTCTGAAGAGTCCCTGTGCAACCTTTTCTTCTTCACCCTTTTTACGAACATTAACTGCCATTGAAAGGCAAGCCTTAGGTGCGTCAACACCATCGAGAGTTACGATGTTCTTAGGGTCACAAAGTGTGTCACCGGTTTTAACGCCTGCAAGCTTTGTAACAACGCCGATATCACCGGCAATGATTTCCTTAGCATCTTCCTGCTTACCGCCCTTAACAGTAACAAACTTACCCATCTTTTCTGTTTCGCCTGTACGAACATTATAAGCTTGAGCATCAGCTGAAAGTTTACCGGAAACTACCTTAAAGAATGACATCTTACCTACGAATGGGTCAGCAACAGTCTTAAAGCAAACTGCAGCAAGAGGTCCGTTGATATCGCAAGGAAGAATAACATCTTCACCTGCTTCGTTCTTTGCTGTTTCACCTGCGTAACCGAATGCACCGGGAACTGACCAAGCAAGGTTGTAAAGGAGCTGATCAACACCTGCGCAAGTAAGACCTGCAACTGCATAGACAGGATAAATTGAACCGTCGAAAATACCTGTGCAAAGACCCTTAAGGATTTCGTCAGGAGTAAATGCTTCACCCTCGAAGAATTTTTCCATAAGCTCGTCGTCAGTAGTAGCAACAGCTTCCATAAATGCTGCTGTCATTTCTTCGATAACAGGGTCAGAAGGCATAGGAACCTTAGTTGCCTTACCATTTTCATCGTATTCATAAGCCATACCTGTCATGAGGTTAACGTATGACTTTGTAACATTACCTTCCATATAAGGAATGATTGTAGGACAAAGCTTGTTGCCATAAACTTCTTTAAGAGCTTCAAAAGTCTTATAGAAACTTCTGTGGTCAGAGTCAGTCTTTGTAATAGCAAAGAACTTAGCAAGACCTCTCTTTTCAGCTGCCTTGAATGCCTTTTCAGTACCAACGTCAACACCTGACCCTGCACTTGTAACGATAAGAACTGCTTCAGCTGCACGAACTGCTTCTGCACAACCGTTTTCGAAGTCAAAAAGACCAGGAGCATCAATAATATTCAACTTTGTGTTGTCCCATTCAATAGCAGCCATTGCTGATGAAACTGAAGACTTTCTTCTCTTTTCTTCTGCGTCAAAGTCGAGAACAGTGTTTCCGTCTGCAACTTTACCAAGTCTGTCAGTAGCACCTGCTAAATAAAGCATTGCTTCACAAAGAGTAGTTTTTCCTTTTCCGCCGTGACCTAACACAGCAATATTTCTGATGTTATTTGAGGTATAAGCTTTCATAAAAGCATGCCTCCCTTTCCGTTAGTTTGCCTTTTATGTGAAAAATAAATAGAATTTTTCAACACTTTAAAGGAATTATAGCACAATTGACTAAACAATGCAACTATGTTTTGATAACTTTTTAAAGAATATTTTATTGCGTTAAAGTGATAGTGAATTTATGCATGTAAATTATAATTTGTCGGGGAGATTTGATTATTAATATCGACCATAAATGTAGGGGCGGATGCCCACATCCGCCCGCAGTAAGTGAACAGTACGCTTTGGAACGGAACGATGTGGGCATCGTCCCCTACAAGGTTACATTACCAAATCAATGTCCCCGATAAACTCCAATTTGCCTAACCAAATTCAAATCTGCATTCTGCATTAAACAAGCCCTTTTTATGTTGCTTTTTTGATTGAATAATTGTATAATTAATATATATGCGACTTTAGGAGTGATTCATAAATGTTACCACCAATTATTGAATTTTTAAAAGATAAAAGTGTGCTGATTCTCGGCTTTGGTCGTGAGGGAAGAAGTACATACAATTATATAAGAAAATATCTGCCTGAAAAATTACTTGGTATCGGTGACGGCAGAGAGCAGAATGTTGATGATAATAATGTTGAATATTTCTGTGGAGAGGACTATCTTTCACATATCGGCAAATTCGACATTGTTATGAAAAGCCCTGGAATTTCATTTGTTAATGTTGATGTTCCTGAAAATACATATGTTACCTGTCAGACTGATTTATTTTTAAAGTTTGCACCTTGTAAGAAAATTGGTGTAACAGGCTCAAAGGGTAAAACAACGACCTCAACTCTTACATATAAGATGCTTTGTGCAGGTGGTGTTGACTGCGAGCTTATGGGTAATATGGGACTTCCTGTTTTCGATTACATTGAAGAAATGACCGAGGATAAAATCGCAGTTATTGAAATGTCATCACATCAGCTTGAATTTACTCGCAGTTCACCTGATGTTTCAATTCTTACAAATATATATGAAGAACATCTTGAACATTATAAGGGTGGAATGACAGGCTATGTGAATTCCAAACTTAATATTGTAAAGCATCAGAATGAAGATAATACATTTATATATAATGGTACACAGGGTTTATCACCTTATCTTGATTTAGATGCAGTAAAATCAAATGTAATTGCAGTTAACAAAGACGATTTTCTTCCGTTTGAAATAGAAAATATTCACCTTGCAGGTGAACATAACCGACATGATGTGCTTTATGCATTTAATGCAGCATCCAAATTCGGTGTAACAGCAGTAGATGCTAAAAAGGCTATTGATGACTTTGAAGGCATTGAACATAGAATGGAAAATATTGGTATATATAATGGTATAACCTTTTATAATGACTGTATTGCCACAATTCCTCATGCAGTTATGTGTGCTGTCAATGCAATCAAGGCAAATACGCTCATAATCGGTGGCAAGGACAGAGGTATTGATTATACCGACTTCGCAGTTGACCTTGAAAACAGCAATCTGAGTGTTATTATCGGCACAAAGACCACAGGTCATAAAATTATTGATATGATGATGGCAAACGGTACAAAAAAGACTCTTATAAAAGCAGAAAATCTTGAAGAAGCAGTAAAATCTGCTTATGAGAACACTAAAAAAGACGGTGTCTGCATTTTGTCACCTGCTGCTTCAAGTTATAACGAGTACAAAAACTTTGAAGAAAAGGGCAGACATTATAAAGAATTAGTCAAGAAATATGGTGAATAATATGGATTTAATAGAAAAACAAATCAGTTTTGAATATAAATTTCAAGGCAAAATTGTAAATCTTCGTGTTGACGATGCACTTTTGCCAAATGGCTCAACAGCCAAACGAGAAATCGTTGAGCATAACGGCGGTGTATGTGTAGCACCTTTGGATAGTGATTATAACCTCTATTTTGTAAAGCAGTTCCGTTATCCATATATGGAAATCGTAACAGAGCTTCCTGCAGGTAAGCTTGAAAAAGGTGAAGACCCGTTTGAAGCAGGAAAAAGAGAATTAAAAGAGGAAACAGGTGCAACGGCAAAAAAATATGTTGATTTAGGAAAGCTCTATCCAACTCCCGGATACTGTGGAGAAATTATTCATATGTATCTTGCAACTGATTTGGAATTCGGTGAGCAGAGTCCTGATGAAGACGAGTTTTTAGAGGTTTATAAAATTCCGTTGGAAAAAGCAGTGGAAATGGTTATGAACGGTGAGCTTCGTGACAGTAAAACACAAACAATGGTGCTTAAAATTCATGTTATGAAACAGGAAGGTAAAATATGAAATTAGTTCTTGCATCAAAATCACCGAGAAGAAGTGAAATCCTTAAAAATGCAGGCATAGACTTTACAGTAAGAGTTGCCGATGCTGACGAAACAATTCCTGAAGGCACGAAACCGGAGGATGCTGTTGTTTTCCTTGCAGCAAGAAAGGCTATGGCGGTCCCGAGAGCAGAAAATGAAACTGTTCTCGGTGCAGATACAATAGTCGTGCTTGACGATAAAATTCTGGGGAAACCAAAGGACAAGGATGACGCCTATAATATGATAAAAAGTCTTTCAGGCAGAGTCCATTCCGTTTTCACAGGTGTATGTGCTATAGGGAATGGTATATCACTGACCTTTGCTGAAGAGACAAAAGTGGAATTTCACCCTCTTTCCGATGAGGAAATATATGAGTATATAAACACCGATGAGCCTTACGACAAAGCGGGAGCGTACGGGATTCAGGGCCTGGCATCAAAGTTTATCAGAGGCATTCAGGGAGACTATTTTAACGTGGTCGGATTACCGATAAGCAGTGTTTATAAAAAGATTTTAAAAAAACAATAAAATTTATTGACATTTTGCGAAATTTGTTGTAAAGTTTAGTGTGTATAATATTGAAAGGGGAGCCCTATTATGGCTAAAAAGATTTTAACACCCGAAGAACTTCAGGCAAAATTGGAAAAAAAGTCCAATAATCGCAAGATTTTCTTTGGAACATTTACAAAAGCATTGGCAGTATTCCTTGCAATCGTAGTTGCTTGGTCACTCATCACAATCAGCTTCAGTACTCCATCAGTTGGTACAGGAACTGCTGTAAACGGTGGTGGAGCTTCAGGTAACGGTGGCTCAACAAACACAGACGATGGCTTTACAAGCGATGACAGCTTTGGTGGCGACAGTGGCTTAACAGACGACAGTGGTTTAACAGACGACAGTGGTGCAACAGATAATGGTGCAACAGATAATGGTGCAACAAACACACCTTCCGGTGATTCAAATGCATCTGCTGGTAACAACGCAGCACCATCATCAAAAGCTGACGTACTTAAGTTCTTTAATGCTGAAACAGCAAAAGCAGCTAAAGGTTCTTACAAATTAACAAGAAGTGGTAAGTTTATCAAGCCTATCGACGTTGGTTCAGCAACAGGTATCCTTAATGGTATCATTCAGGGTGTTGATAAGAACTCTGACCTTAACTCAGTTGTTGGTGGTTTCCTTGGTATCAAGGCTCAGCCTATCACAGGTGAAGTTAAGAGCGGTAAGGGCGAAGGCTTTGAAGCAAAATATATGATTAAAGCTATGGCACTTACAGAAGCTGATGTTGCACAGGTTGATGTTAGCGGCAACAAGTATACAATTAAAATCAAGGATTGTCAGAATCCAGGTGCAAGCAGTTCAATTGCTCACGCAACAAGTGACTATATCACATTCCCAGAAGTTAATAAGAGTATTGCTAACGAAGTTGGTAGTGCTGTTAAGGTTGACGAAGGTAAATCAATAGCTAACTACAAGAACATTGTTTTTGTAGCTACAGTCGCTGACGGTAAGATTACAGCTCTTGACTATTCATATTCATTTGATGCAACACTTAAGATTAAAGCCGGTATTACAATTACAGGTACTGGTGAAGCTTCAATCACAGGTAAATATACAAACATTACTTATTAATTCACTTTTGGTAAATTGAGAGGAGAAGTCAATTATGGCAAAAAATAAGGCACCTTTAACTCCTGAACAGGCAGAAATAAAGGCAATTAAAAAAGAAAAAAGATCACAGAATTTTACAAAGTTTATCGCTGTAGTTCTTGCTCTTGCACTTACAGCTGGTGTAGTTTATCTTGGTAAGACAACAGCTGACAAAGCTATCGGTACAGTAGCTGGTGGTGAAGTACAGTCAGGTGGCGAAAATGCTGGTGGTGATGTATCAGGCGATGTTTCAGGCGATGTATCAGGCGATGTATCAGGCGATGTAAGTGGTGACGCAACTGGTGATGCTTCAGGTGACGCAACTGGTGATGCTTCAGGCGACGCAAATGCTCCTGCAGGCGATGCAAGTGGCAATGCAAGTGGTAATGCAGGCACAGCAGCTTTCTCAAAAGCAAACGCTCACGAAATGTTCAATAAATGGACTGCAGCTGCAGCAAAGGGTAGCTACAAGTTTACTCGTGTATGTGGTTATACACCGGATGGTAAAATCAACGTTGGTTCAGCAACAAACATCCTCAATGGTATTATCCAGGGTATTGATGAAAACGCATCTCTTGACACAGTTGTTGGTGGATTCCTCGGAATTGGTAACAAGGGCAACGAAGTTAAGAATGGTAAGCTTCCTGAAGGCATGAATGACCAGTACGCTCTTAAGGCTATGACTCTTACAGCTGCTGACGTTAAGGAAGCAACAGCAAGCGGTAACAAGTATGTTATCAAGCTTGACAACTTCTCAAATCCTAAGAAAAATGGTTCTAACGCTTTCAGCCGTGCAACAAATGACTTCTTTACACATGAAGAAGTTGTTAAAGGTATTTCTGACCTTACAACACTTATCAAGGTTGACTCAACAGATGTTCAGTACACAAATATTACTCTTACAGCAGTAGTAGATGGTGACAAACTCAAGACACTTGAAATCAGCTATGGCTTCTCAGCAAAGATGGTTCTCAAGGCAGGTTTGAAAATCACAGGTACAGGTAAAGCAACAAACAAGATTACATACACAGTTGGCTAATATATAACCAAACCAAATAAAATCAGGCATCATCGAAAGGTGATGCCTTTTTTATATCTCATTAAGCATAAGCTATTATAATTTGCACAATCCCGGAAATCTCCGTTATATTGACACCGTGAATAAAATAAGATAGAATATGTTTACATACTTTAGTAAAAAGGGGAATTAAATATGTTTTGCGGAAAATGTGGAAAAGAATTAAATGAAAACGGATTGTGCTCTGTGTGTAATCCGGAGCCTGAGGTTGAAGAAACACCTATTAAGCCAATGGAAAGATTTGACAGTGGCGAAAATTCAGGAGTAAAACCTCTTGTATCTGCTGCATGGTATACACCGGTGGCGTTTGTAGCACCATCAATTCTTTTTGGAATTATATCGGGAATTCTGACTGCTGTTGTTTCCCTCATAACATCAAGCGTATTCTATTCCGATTACACAGCTACAACTATTGTCAATGCAATTTTAGGTGCTGTAAATACCTTGATTTCAGCTGCTTTGATTGTGGGTGCAGCATATCTCTTCCACAAGATGGCATTCAAGGCTGTTGACCCTGAATTGAAGAAAAAGAGTGGTTTGATAATTTTTTTTCCATTTGTAGGTGTATGGGTTTCAAATGTACTTACAGGAATTCTGGTATCTCCGATTCATAGTGTTGTAATACAGTTGTTGAGTAGTGCAGGAGAATATGAATTGTTATCTATACTTTCAGTTGTAATATCAGGTATTGCGGGTTTGGTTGTGGATATTGCAGTCGCAGTCGGCTTGTTCATTGTAACAAAGAAAATTCTCACAAAAATCGAAGAAAACAAATAAAATCAATATTAAGACGGCAGGTTCTCCTGCCGTTTTTTTATATTGGAAAAATTCCCTGTATACTTTATAATGATGTCAGTATATTTCTGTACAGAAGAGGAGAACGAAAATGGATAAAATTAAAGCATTGATTTCAAATGTAAAGCAATATTGGAACACACCACCTGAAGGAAATTATGTTCCGTATAAAGAAGTTGTTAATCTTGGTGTTGCAGGATTTGGTATTCATTGGGCTTCAACTCTTGCAAATGCCATAGGACTCAGTGCCGCTAACTTTATCGTCGGTGCAAGTATCGGTCTTCAGCCTGTACATCTTCAGGTAATGCTCATTCTTGCGAATATTGTGGGTATTCCTATCGGTATTTTCAGAGGTTGGTTCTTTGATAACCACAAAATGCCAGGTGGTAAGTTTATTCCCATACTTCTTAAAACACCTGTTCCTATTGCAGTTATTTCCACAATTTTCGTATGGTTACCATATGAACAATGGGACTACTGGACAAAAGTGGTCGTTGTGTGGATTGGATTTATGATTCTTTCCGTGTTCCTTGGTTTCTATAATGAATCCTTTGCATTCTATAAGCAGGTTATCACACCGAATGCACAGGAAAGAGCAAACGTTTCAAGTATTTCACAGATTCTCTATTCATTAGCACCTACACTTACATCACTTGTTGTACCTACTATTGCAGGGCTCACATGGGGTATGGACAATATCTGGACATATCGTGTAATTTATCCTGGTTTTACAGTGGTAGGTCTTGTTGTTCTTTTCATTTTCACTCCAAAACTTAAAGAACGTATTATCATTGCAAAGCGACCTGTGGAATATGTAAGTTTGATGGACTCACTTCGTGAAGTTGCAAAGAATAAATATTTCTGGATTATCAACTTAGGTAGTTGGCTCGGGTTCCTTGAAGGTGCAAGTGCTATTCTTGTGAACTGGACTTTCAACTATGCTGACAATGGCGCTCATAAGGTGTATATGGGTCTTGCTACAACACTCATTTCAAATGCAGCACTGTGGGCTATGATGTTAGCACCTTTTGCAATCAAACTTCTTGGTAAGAAAAATCTTCTCATTGTGCATAACACAATAAATGTTGTTTTATATGCGATTTTATTATTGGTTTATAAAAATGTCTTGCTTATGTGTGTTGTTGTTTATGTGAACACATTTATCAATACATTTTCAAATGTTTACACACCAAATATCAATGCTGATATGCGGGATTATCACCAATGGAAAACAGGTGTAAGAGTTGACGGACTTTTCACTCCACTTACAATGATTGGTACAATTTTAGGTTTCTTCACAGGACTTGTTTTACCTGCAATTTATGAAGAAATGGGACTTAAAGAAGATTATTCTGTACTTTATAATGATGAGATGAGAAATAATCTTTTTACAGTACTGGTTATCTGTTCAATAATCGGTTCAATAATGAATCTTGTTCCATACCTTTTCTATGACTTGTCTGAAGAAAAGCATCGTGGATATGTAAATGTTCTTAAAATCCGTGCTGTGTTTGAGGACTATGGCAATGGTGAACTTGAAGAGGCACAGCTTGTTGATGCAATGAAAATCATTAACGGTGCAAGAGATGGTCTTACAAAGAAGAAAATTGATAAATCTACATTAAAATCTGCAAAGAAAATTCAGGATAAAGAGGAAAGAAACCTTGCAGTTAAAAAGGCAAAAGACGAAATTCGTGAAATCAGAAAATACAACGAATTTGTTGAGGGATTACCTATCGTTAAGGACGAACTTGAAAAGTTCAATACAGAAAGATATAAGGCAAAGCTTGTTTCTGCAAAACAGACTTTATCTTTAGGTGAAATTTATCTTTATGATAACTGGAAAGCAGAAATGCAGATTGCAAAGAGTCTTCCAAAGTCTACAAAGGAAGAAAAGGAAATCCGTGCAGATGCACTCTCTCTTGCTCGTGAGAAAAAGCGTTCTGCAAAACTTCTTAAGAAGCACGGAAAAGAAAATCTTACAATTCCTGATGAAAGAATTTCTGAAAAAATCAAAAATCGTGAGTATAATTCAGATAAAGAACGTCGTCAGGCAAAGGCAGAACTGAAAGCATATACAAATGGTGTTTCAGTATATAGAAGAATTACAAAACCTTATGATGATGCAAGAAATCTTATCGTTCAGGCAGAAAACTATACACATCTTGCCGAAATCGAAGCACTTTATAAAAGCAGAATTCAGAATGCAGAATGCAGAATGTAAAAAATGCTTGACATTTGACAACTGTTCTGTTATCATATTTAAGCCGCATATTAGGGGGTAGTATGTCTAAACGTGCTGAAAGTGGTAATTCCCCACCCTCAATAGCGAGTCTATATTTAAGGTAGGTTAGAAAAATGTACGCAATCATCGTAACAGGCGGCAAGCAGTACAAGGTACAGAACGGCGACGTTGTATTTATTGAAAAGCTTGACGTAGAAGCAGATGCAGAGATTACTTTTGACAAGGTTCTCGCAGTTGGTTCTGAAGACGGACTTAAGGCAGGTGCACCATATGTTGACGGTGCAAAGGTAACTGCTAAAGTTCTTAAGAATGGTAAAGGTAAGAAAATCACAGTATTTACTTACAAGCCAAAGAAGAACGAAAAGCGTAAGAAGGGTCATCGTCAGCCATATACAAAGGTTGAGATTACCGGTATTAACGCATAATGACAACCGCAAAATTTCTGTTTTCGGATGAAGTGGTAGTTTCATTTGAGTTAAGTGGTCATAGTGGATATGCCGAAGAGGGCGATGACATTGTTTGCAGCGCAGTTTCTTCAGCAGTTTATATGGTGGCTAACACGATAATTGAAATTATGAAATTAAGTCCAGAAGCAGAGGTCCGTGACGGGTATCTTAAATTCACAATGAATATTGATGATGCTCGTAAATCGAAAGTGATTACTGACGGATTGTATTTACATTTAAGTGAACTACAAGGTCAGTATCCCAACAACTTGAAACTTGAAAGAGGTGTTTTTGATGCTTAAAATCAACATTCAGTTATTTGCTCATAAAAAAGGTATGGGTTCTACTAAGAACGGCCGTGACTCAGAGTCAAAGCGTCTTGGTGTGAAACGTGCAGACGGTCAGTTTGTTCTTGCTGGTAACATCCTTGTTAAACAGCGTGGTACTCACATCCACCCAGGTAACAACGTAGGTCGTGGTTCTGACGACTCACTTTTCGCACTTGTTGACGGTAAAGTTAAGTTCGAAAGAATGGGCAAAGACAGAAAAAAGGTAAGCGTTTATCCTGTTGAGCAGTAATTTTCGAAAAACTACTGAAATTCCCATCACTTTAGTGGTGGGAATATTTTTTTGAGATTAACAGAAAATATCAATTGAGGTATTAGTATGAAAACATTCAATAAAAGCACAAAACTTGATAATGTATGTTATGATATTCGTGGCCCGGTTATGGACGAAGCTGTCAGAATGGAATCCGAGGGTCAGCGTATCCTTAAACTTAATATCGGCAATCCCGCACCATTCGGCTTTGCAGCACCTGACGAGGTTATCCGTGATATGATGTATAATCTTCGTGAATGTGAGGGTTATTCTGACTCAAAGGGTATGTTTTCTGCACGAAAAGCAATTATGCAGTATTGTCAGATTAAAGGTTTTAAGGGCGTTGATATTGCTGATATTTACCT
This sequence comes from Candidatus Fimenecus sp., assembly GCA_045533355.1. Lineage (GTDB taxonomy): Bacteria > Bacillota > Clostridia > Oscillospirales > Acutalibacteraceae > Fimenecus. The sequence goes on along the minus strand of JAZSHP010000110.1, from coordinate 10,576 downwards.
TGGTAACGGTGTCAGTGAATTGATTACAATGGCAATGCAAGGTCTTTTAGACGATGGTGACGAAATCCTTGTTCCATCACCTGACTATCCGCTTTGGACAGCATCTGTAACTCTTGCGGGAGGTAAGGCTGTTCATTATATCTGTGACGAGCAGAATGAGTGGAATCCTGATATTGAAGACATCAAAAAGAAGATTACACCAAGAACAAAGGGTATTGTTGTAATTAACCCTAATAATCCAACCGGTGCATTGTATAGTGACGAGATTTTAAGGGAAATTGTAGAAGTCGCAAGACAGAATGACCTTATCCTCTTTGCTGATGAGATTTATGACCGACTTGTTATGGATGGTTTTACTCATACTGCACTCGCGTCGTTAGCACCTGATGTGCCCTGTATCAGCTTCAACGGACTTTCAAAGTCCCACAGAGTTGCAGGTTTCCGTGTAGGTTGGATGGTAGTAAGCGGTGATAAGAATAAAATCAAGGGATATATTGAAGGGTTAAATCTCCTCTCATCCATGCGACTTTGCTCAAATGTACCGGCTCAGAGTATTGTTCAGACTGCACTTGGTGGAATTCAGAGTGTTGACGAGCTGCTTTTGCCGGGTGGCAGAATTTATGAGCAGAGAGAATTTATTTATAACGCTCTGTGTGAAATTGACGGCATTTCAGTTGTGAAGCCAAAGGCTGCATTCTATATTTTCCCTAAATTAGATGCGAAAAAGTTCAATCTTCACGACGATGAAAAGCTTGTTCTTGATTTCCTTAAAGAGAAGAAGGTTCTTCTTATGCACGGTAAAGGATTTAATTATCCGACACCTGACCACATAAGAATCGTTTATCTCCCAAGAAGACGAATTCTTGGTGAGGCAATGGATAGCTTCGCAGATTTCCTTAAGGATTACAGACAGTAATGATATGACGAGGTCAATCGACCTCGTCTTTTTGTTTGATATCAAATTATAATTTCTCCTCAGGTATGTTTCTTCAGACAACTTATTTTTTCACTTAATAATCACTTTAATATTGACTTTGTTTACGGCAAATCCTATAATATTTAGTAGAAAATAAAACAAAAAAGGACTTATAGATTATGGGTAAATTAAGATTTTTAATTGCAATAATTGTTGGTAAGGTTTCTGCCTTTTTACTTGACAAAATTTTTAAAAGAGGAACAAATACACCGGGTATAATAATGCTTAAAATTTGTCCCGATGCACTTGCTCGTTTCATTATGCCTCGAACAACAATTTGTGTAACCGGTACAAATGGTAAAACAGGTACATCAAACCTTTTGACACACATTATCCGTAACAGTGGTAAAACAGTTGTTAATAACTCAAAAGGTTCCAATATGGCTCCCGGACTTGTGTCTGCTCTTGTGACTCAATGTACATTGGGTGGTAAAGTTACTGCCGATGTTGCCGTCCTTGAGGTTGACGAGCGTTCATCTCAGTATATTTATACAAAGTTTACACCTGATTACATTCTTTGTACAAATCTTTTCCGTGACTCAATTATGCGAAATGGTCACAGTGGCTTTATTTTTGATAAAATTAATGATTACCTTAACGAAAAAACAACTCTCGTTCTTAATGGTAACGATGGCATTTCAGGTCTTTTAGGTGAAGGTGTTTGTGAAAGAGTTTTCTACACCGTAAACAAAACAGATAGAAGTACAGATACTTGCGTTGATACAGTTTGTGACCTGATTGCTTGTCCGAAATGTAATCACAAGCTTCAGTATGACTTTTTCCATTACAATCACATCGGTGTGCCGAAGTGCTCACATTGTGGTTTTAGTATGCCGGAGAGCAGATATTATGCCAGTGATGTCGATTTCCAGAATGGTACTTTTGTTTTCAACGGTGACCGTGGTGAAAGCTTGGTACTTCCGTATCAGAAGGGTAATTTCTTCAATGTGTTCAACATTACAGGTGCTTGTGCTGTCTGCCGATTGATAGGTATTGATGTCGACACAATTGAAAAAAGTATTGAGGACTTGTCATCAAAAACCGGTCGATTCCAGGAAAAAGACTATAATGGCATCGAAATTATTTCAATGCTTTCAAAAAACCAGAATCCTATTTCCTGCTCACAGAGTCTTAAATATCTTAACAGCACAGATGCAGAAAAAGATGTTGTGCTTCTTATCACTGATTCGAATGATAAGGTGCATGGTCACGAGGATATCTCATGGATTTATGACACGGATTTCGGACCGCTTAACAATGAAACAGTAAAAACCGTGTATGTTGGCGGCAGTCGTTGTTATGATGTGGCAAATTGTCTTGAAATCAAGGGGATTGATACATCCAAACTCATTCTTTTTGAAAACTATGATGACCTTGCAGAAGTGGTCAGCAAGAAGAGTATTGTTGGCAGAAGCGTTGTTGTATACTTTGAGCTTTATGCAACAAGTGTTGTTGAAAAAATCAAAAATGCAGTAATGCAGAAAGGGGATAAATAATTATGGCAAAAATGGTAATAGAAGTTCTTTATCCCGAGTACAATAATCTTTACGGTGACCGCGGAAACTGTGAATATCTTCAGAAAAAGCTTTGTAAAGCAGGTTATGAAACAGAAATAATTGAAACATCGCTTTATGATGAACCGGCTTTTATCAATAGTAAAGTTGATTTTCTTCTTATCGGTCCATGTCAGGAAAAGCACCAGTTAGCAGAAATTGCTGAGCTTAAAAGATACCGTGAAGAAATAAAAAATCGTATTGACAATGGCGGTGTAATCCTTGCAACGGGTAATGCTTTTGAAATTTTCGGTCAGTACATTGAAAAACCTGATGGTGAAAAGACAAGATGTTTAAGTATTTATCCATATTATTCAACACAGTTTTCAAAACTTCGTTATAATGATTGCAGTGTTGGTGAATTTGAGGAAATGCAGATTGTTGGATTTAAAAATCTTTTAAGTCATTCCTATGGAGAAAATCCAAAACCATTTCTTAATATGAAAAAAGGTGCCGGAATGAATCCAGATTGCAAAATTGAGGGTGTTCACGAAAACAACCTTTTTGCAACATATCACACAGGACCAATTCTTCCTCTTAACCCACAGTTTACAGATTATCTTATAAACCTTGTGGATGACAGCTATGAAAGCGTAACTCTCGAATATGAAAAACAAGCTTATGACAGCAGATTAAAGGAATTACTCAAATAAGGTAGGGCGGGGTTTTACGACTCCGCCTTTTTGCATATTAACGTTGTGATATCCTCGATAATCTTCATTTTATGACATGTAAACAAACAAAATATTTGACTATATATCAATAAATTTGGTACAATGTAAGAAAAGTAAAACAATAAATAGTGGGTGATATTATGGAAATGGTAAAGGTTTCTGCTTCAAAAGAATATACAGTGCATATTGGTTCAGGTTTTCTTGACACCGTAGGTGAAAAAATCAAGGAAATCAAACGACTTTGTCGAGTTGTTCTTGTTTCTGATGATACAGTTTTCTCTCTTTATGGTGAAAAGGTGAAAAAGAGCCTTACTGATAGCGGATATTCTGTTTGTGAATATGTATTTGCTCACGGTGAGGATGCAAAGTCAATTGATAATTTCAGTAAGATAATGGAATTCTGTGTTGAAAAGAGTATTACAAGAACTGACCTTTTTGTAGCACTTGGTGGTGGTGTAACAGGTGACCTTACAGGCTTTGTTGCAAGTACATATCTTCGTGGTGTTGACTTTGTTCAGATTCCCACAACATTACTTGCTATGGTTGACTCCTCTGTTGGCGGTAAAACCGCTATCAATTTAAAATCAGGTAAAAACCTTTGCGGTGCTTTTTATCAGCCAATCGCAGTTTTTGCAGATTGTGAAACTCTTAATACTCTGCCTGAAGAAACATTTAATGATGGCTGTGCCGAAATCATCAAATACGGTATGATTGCAGACGGAGATTTTTTAACCTTTTTAAAGGAAAACAGTATAAAAGAAAACATAGAGTATGTAATTAAGCGTTGTGTTGAAATCAAACGTGATATTGTAAATCGTGATGAGTTTGAAAAGGGTGAAAGAAAATTGCTTAACTTTGGTCACACAATCGGTCACGCTATCGAAAAATGCAGCGGTCTTACAATTTCTCACGGAAAGGCAGTTGCAATAGGTATGGTAATTGCAACAAAAGGTGCTTATGAGGTGGGTATGTCTGACGAGGATTTCTCCGATACACTAATTCCTGTTCTTGAGAAAAATAATTTACCGATTGCTTGTGAATATTCAGCAGAGGAGCTTTATAAAGCATCTCTTTCAGATAAAAAGAGAAGCTTTGACACAATTGCACTTATCGTTCCTGATGAATACGGACTTTGTAAAATTATGAAGCTTCCTGTTGAAGATTTACTCAATTTTATTGAAAAAGGTATGAACTGAATGATAGTGAACTGTAACCCATCTGTTTTAAGTGGCACAATAAAATCAATTTCATCAAAATCTGATGCACATCGACTTCTGATTTGTGCAGCGCTTTCAAAAACTGAAACTAAGATTTATTGTAATGTGATGTCAAAGGATATCGCAGCAACTATCTGTTGCCTTAAAGCTATGGGTACAGACATTTCAGTTGTAGGTGATGTGATAACAGTATCTCCGTATGAGTTTAACAAAATAGCAGAGCTTGATTGTAATGAAAGTGGTTCAACATTAAGATTTTTAATGCCTGTTGTGTCATCACTTGGAATTGATGCAACAATTACAGGTCACGGAAGGTTACCTCAAAGACCTATTTCACCACTTAAAGAGGAAATGGAGAAAAAAGGAGTAACATTTCATACTGACAACCATTTTCCGTTGCATTTGACAGGACATTTACAAGCAGGTGAATATGAAATAGCAGGAAATATCAGTTCACAGTTTATTACAGGTCTTTTAATGGCTTTACCACTACTCAATGGTGATAGTATCATCAGGCTTATTCCTCCCGTAGAGTCAAAGTCATATCTTGATATAACTGTTTCGGTGCTTAAAAAATTCGGAATTAAAATCGAAGAAAAAGAAAATACATATATAATAGAAGGAAATCAGCAATTTGCTTCGCCAAAGGAAATAACAGCACAGGGTGACTGGTCAAATGCATCGTTTTTTCTCTGTGCAGGTGCTTTAAGTGAAAATGGAGTAACGGTAACTGATTTGGATATAAATTCACCACAGGGTGATAAGAAAATCATTGATGTGTTAAAAAATATAGGTGCCGATGTGCAAATCAATAACACAGAAATAATGGTAAAAAAGAATAAGCTTAAGGGTATAACAGTCGATGCATCCGATATTCCCGATGCTGTACCGATTATTTCAGTTGTTGCAACAGCTTGTAATGGAGATACAAAGATTATAAATGCACAGCGACTCAGGATTAAAGAAAGTGACAGAATAAAATCCGTTGTTGAAATGATTAATTATGTTGGTGGCAGTGCTGTTGAAACAGATGACGGATTGATTATCCACGGAGGAAAACAGCTTAAGGGTGGAAGTGTTAACGGTTATAATGACCACAGAATTGTAATGTCAGCATCAGTTTTGTCCATGCTTTGTGAAAATGATGTTACAATAAGTGACAGTAATGCAGTAGAGAAATCATATCCCGATTTCTTTATGGATTTTAATAAATTGGGAGGTAGTGCAAATGTCCTCAATGACAGGAAATAAAATTAAAATATCAGTTTTTGGTCAATCTCACTCAAAGGCAATCGGCGTTGTGATTGATGGTCTTCCTGCAGGTAAAAAAATAGATATGGAAAAAGTCCTGAATTTTATGGGCAGACGCGCTCCGGGTAAAAATTCCTTATCCACACAAAGAAAAGAGAGTGACACGCCCGAAATTTTGTCAGGCATTGTTAATGGTGTAACCTGTGGTGCACCCCTTTGTATGGTTATATATAACGAAAACCAACATTCAGCGGATTATGTTAATATAATGGATACACCAAGACCGTCACACGCTGACTTTTCTGCAAATGTAAAGCATAACGGCTTTAATGATGTTTCAGGTGGCGGACATTTTTCAGGCAGACTTACAGCACCTCTTTGTTTCGCAGGTGCAGTTTGTATGCAGTTTTTAGATGATATGGGCATAAGTATTCAGTCCCATATTCAGAAAATCAAAAATGTATATGATGAAAAAATCGATTATGTAAATATAGGTGAGTGGAATACTGCTGAAAAGGATTTTCCTGTAATAGATGACAACCAAGGCAGTCTTATGATTGAAGAAATCGAAAAAGCAAGAGAAAATGGTGACTCCGTCGGTGGTGTTATCGAATGTACCGTAACAGGTATCAAAGCAGGTTTTGGTGAGCCAATGTTTGACGGAATTGAAAATCAACTTGCGAAGAATATCTTCGGTATTCCTGCTGTAAAAGGCATTGAATTTGGTAACGGCTTCAATGCAACCGACCTTTACGGTAGTGAAAATAATGACGAATTCTGTATTGCAGATGGTGAAATCAGAACAAAAACTAATAATTCGGGTGGCATAAACGGCGGTATAACAAATGGTATGCCAATAGTTTTCAGAACAGCAATCAAACCAACTCCATCTATCTTTAAGGAGCAGAACAGTGTAAGTCTTGAAAACAAGGCTGAACAGAAATTGCAGATTAAAGGCAGACACGACCCTTGCATAGTGCAAAGAGCAGTTCCTGTAGTTGAAGCAGTAACCGCAATCACCTTGCTTGATGTTCTATTATAAGGAGAAAAATATGTACGGACTTTTAGGTGAACATTTACCACATAGCTTTTCACCACAGATTCATCTGTCTTTAGGTAATGAAGATTATCATCTTTTTGAAATCGCACCTGAGAAGCTTGAAGGATTTTTAACAGAGAAAAAGTTTAAGGGTATCAATGTTACAATTCCATATAAAAAAGCAGTGATGAAATATCTTGATGTAATTTCACCTGAGGCTCTGAAAATCGGTGCGGTTAATACAATAACTGTCCGTGACGGGAAGCTCTATGGTGATAATACTGATTATTTCGGATTTAAGTATATGGTTGAAAAATCAGGAATTGATATTCAGGGTAAAAAAGCACTTATTTTAGGCTCGGGTGGTGCATCAGCTACAGTTCAGGCAGTGCTGACTGATATGGGTGCTCGTGAGGTGAAAATAGTTTCACGAAATGGTGAAATTAACTATACCAACATATATGGCGAAAAGAATACGGAAATTATCGTCAATACAACACCAGTTGGAATGTATCCCGATAATATGAATTCACCTGTCGAGCTTCAGATGTTTCCCAATCTCAAGGGCGTTTTTGATGTTGTGTATAATCCATTGAGAACACGAATTGTTATGGATGCACAAAATCTTGGTGTTCCGGCTGTAGCAGGTCTTCCGATGCTTGTAGCTCAGGCTAAAAAAACTCACGAAATATTCTTCGACACAAAAGTTGATGACCAGATTTGCGAAAACATCACAAAAGTCCTCTTTAAGCAGATGTGTAATATTGTATTAATAGGTATGGCGGGCTGCGGAAAATCAACAATCGGAAAAGTGCTTTCCGAAAGACTCAATAAAGACTTTATCGATACCGATGAAATGATTGAAAATGCAGAAAACAAGCCTATTCCCGAAATTATCGAAAAATATGGCGAGGATTATTTCAGACGTTGCGAAAGTGTGGCAGTAAATCTTGCAGGCAGAGAAAAAAGCACAATAATCGCAACAGGTGGCGGAGTTGTAACAAGAACAGAAAACTATATGCCATTAAAACAGAACGGAATAATCGTTTTCATAAATCGTGATGCAGAAAAATTACCAACAAAAAACAGACCTTTGTCACAGCTTCACGGAGTAAAGGCGCTCTATGAAAAAAGAATGCCAATGTATCGTCAGTTTGCCCATATTGAAGTTGACGGTAATGGAACAGTAGAAGAGGTCACAGAAAAAATCATTAAGGAGTTAAATAAAATATGAAAATCCTTGTAATTAACGGACCAAATATAAATATGCTGGGCATTCGTGAACCCGGCATTTACGGAAATCAGAATTATCAGGTTCTACTTGCGTTAATTGAAGAATGGGCGAATGAGCTTGGATGTGAAGTTGAATGCTTTCAGTCTAACCACGAGGGAGCAATCGTTGACGAAATCCAAAAGGCTTATGGCGATTTTGATGGAATTGTCATCAATCCTGCAGCATATACCCACACGAGCATCGCGATTCTTGATGCACTCAAAGCTGTGGGACTCCCTGCAGTTGAAGTCCATATTTCCGATGTGACAAAACGAGAATCGTTCAGACAAATCTCATACGCAGGTATGGCATGTGAACACCATATAATAGGACAAGGCTTTGAAGGTTACAAACGGGCTCTCCAATTTCTTTGCGAAAAATACGACACAATATAAGTGGGGAATAGTCATGTGGAATAAAATTGTTAATAATGAAGATATAAATGATTTTATGAAAACGGTTAGTGGATTTCACGATAGTTGCATTAAAGAAATGAAATATGTAAGTGGAGCTTATGTGGATGAAGATTTATCAATGCACCCGATAAATGATAAAAGAATATTAAAGGTTGTAATACAACGTCAGTTTGAAGATAATTCTATGATAGAAATGGAGTTTATAGGTTTAAATAAATTAAAACTATGCCCTGTTGATGAAAACTACACTTGCGAAATTCTTGATGCTACTATGATTTTAAAAGATGATTGCATTTGTTGGTATGATTGTGGTGGACTATCCGAAATCGAAATTGATGATTATGATGGGACTGTTATTTGTGCGACCCAATTCAGATGGCGTACCGTTAAGGATTATATGGGAAACAAGGATTTTTATATATAAAAAGTTTAATAGAGAAAACGGAAGGGCGGGGTATTGACCCCGCCCTTTGTCTTTTATCCATTTGTATCACAAACAAATTTGCATTTACTTACAAAAAACATGTCTGCCGATAGTTGTCACAACAGGTCGAGACCTAATCCATTGATTACTTGTTTTTGCAGGATTATAATAGTATATTGCACCACCGGTGGGGTCCCATCCGTTAATAGCATCTCTCGCAGCTTTCTTTGCCGTATCACTTGGAGCTACATTCCAATTACTGTCCCTTACTGCAGAAAATGCACCTGACTGATAAACAACACCTGAAATTGAATCAGGGAATGATGAATGTTGGACGCGATTAAGCACAACTGCTCCAACAGCTACTTGTCCCGTATAGCTTTCTCCACGTGCCTCAGCAGCAATTACTTTAGCAAGCAGATAAATGTCATTGGAGCTATATCCGTTTGTGGATGCTGAAGAGCCCGAGCCTAAACCTAAATATAGTAATGTCTTTGGTCCTGCAATTCCGTCAGCAGTAATTCCGCAACTTTTCTGGAAGTTACGCACAGCCTTCTGTGTTGCAGTGCCGTACACACCGTCAACAGAGCCTGAATAAAATCCGAGATTCTGAAGCTTTCGTTGAATTTGTCTTACTTCCTGACCACGAGAACCAAGACTTGAAAGTGTTTGTGTATTTTCGTAGGCAAAACCAATCGCAGTAATCACCATAGCATTCAGAAGAATAATTGCGACAATTTGCCAGAGAATTTGTTTTCTGTTTCTGTTTTCCTTTTTTATATCCATAACAATCTCTCCAAAGACCAGTATTTATTACTTATCATTTCCAAATATAATTGTATTATGCAACTTATATAATATTTAACAAGGAAAACCGGCAAAATATACAAAATAGATAAAGGTGAAAAAATTTTGAAAAATTTGAAAAAAGTTGTTGACAAGTATGTAATGTTGTGATATTATATCAAAGCTGTCTGCGAGAGAACATCGCTCAGCGGTAAAAAAACTTAAAAAAGTTTAAAAAAACTGTTGACAATCTCGCGGAGTTTTGATATAATGAAACTCCACCCGCCAAAAGTGGGTAGGACAAAACTGAACCTTGAAAATTAAACAACGACGAGATAAAAAAAGGAACCCTGTAGATTCTTTGAGAGTAAAGATACTCAACAGAGAAATACAAGAAACAGTAATTCTTTTGGATAACAAAAGAGTTAAACAAAAACGCTAAGCGTTTAAGAGTTTTAAGAAGTAAAGAGCTAAAAAGCACTTTAGAAAATGATTAGAACGAACTACGGTTCGTATTAATACAATTTTTTAGAGAGTTTGATCCTGGCTCAGGACGAACGCTGGCGGCGTGCCTAACACATGCAAGTCGAACGGAGATTTTATGGAATGCGACTTCGGTCAAATGAAATTTAATCTTAGTGGCGGACGGGTGAGTAACACGTGAGCAACCTGCCTTTCAGAGGGGAATAACGGCTGGAAACGGTCGCTAATACCGCATAACATACATTTAAGGCATCTTAGATGTATCAAAGATTTTATCGCTGAAAGATGGGCTCGCGTCTGATTAGATAGTTGGTGAGGTAACGGCTCACCAAGTCGACGATCAGTAGCCGGACTGAGAGGTTGAACGGCCACATTGGGACTGAGACACGGCCCAGACTCCTACGGGAGGCAGCAGTGGGGAATATTGCACAATGGGCGCAAGCCTGATGCAGCAACGCCGCGTGAGGGAAGACGGTTTTCGGAT
>JAZSHP010000077.1:0-3004 GCA_045533355.1 Candidatus Fimenecus sp. | reverse complement strand
TGTAAGTAAAGAGGTTTTTGATAAGGGCGTAAAGCTTATCAATGATTTTAAACAGTATTTCAAGGACCATGGTCAGCCTGTCTCTGAAAATCCATCACCGGGAAATAAAGAGGGTGGAATTACTACTCTTGAAGAAAAATCCCTTGGTTGTGTTCAGAAGGGCGGAACAGCTCCCGTTGTTGATGTACTCGATTATGGTGACACACTCAAAAAACAGGGTCTCAATCTTTTGAATGGGCCGGGTAATGATATTGTTTCAATTACAAATCTTTCTGCAGTCGGATGTCATTTGGTTTTATTTACAACAGGGCGTGGTACACCATTAGGTGGTGCTGTTCCTACAATTAAAATCGCATCAAATGACAATATCGCAACTAAAAAAACACATTGGATTGATTATTCGGCGTTTGGCTTTGACAAGACAGCAAAAGCCAATGAATTATTAGAATTGATTAAGAATATTGCAAACGGGCAACCTACTAAAAATGAAATTCAGGATAACCGAGAAATTGCAATTTTCAAAGATGGAGTAACGCTATGATTATTGATGCTCATGCTCATTTATGGAAAAAACAAAACGGAATAGTAAACGGAAAGCCTGTTTACGATATAGGTGGAGGCAGAAGTGATTTCGGCGGTGAAATCAAACAAATGATGCCACCGTATATGACTGACGGTGAGAATTCAGTTGAACGATTCCTTGCCAATATGGATTATGCCTGTGTTTCAGGTGCTGTTATTACTCAGGAATATATTGACGGAAATCAGGATGAATATCTTCTTTCTTGTAAGAGTGACAGAATAAAAATCTGCGCATTGTATGAGGAAAAACCACTTGGTGATATTGGAGCTTTTGACGGAATTAAAATCTGTGCAGGTCGTTTGTCTGACAAAAATCTTTTAAATCATCTTGAACCATTCAAGGTTGCAAACTATAAGGGAATGTTTATTTCAATCGACCTTGCCGACGGTGATGAACAGACAGAAATGATGCAAAAAATCATCGAAATGTTCCCAAATCTTCGAATCGCAATCGGTCATTTTGGTATGGTAACAAGGGATGGTTGGCTCGAGCAAATCAAACTTGCAAAGAATAAGAATGTTTTCATCGAAAGTGGTGGAATTACTTGGCTTTTCAATTCGGAATTTTACCCATTCCCATCTGCAGTAAAAGCCATTAACGAAGCAGCCGACCTTGTAGGATACGAAAAGCTTATGTGGGGTAGTGATTATCCTCGCACAATGACCGCAATTACATATAAAATGAGTTATGATTTTGTTGTTAAGTCAACAGAAATCAGTGAAGAAAACAAAAAGCTCTTCCTCGGTGAAAATGCAAGAAAATTCTATGGATTTGCCGAAATACCAAGACCACAAAAAATTAAAAATATGGTTGAAGACTAATTTATTGCCGAAGGCTTGAAGCCCTCGGCAGTTTTATTCGCTTTTCAGCGAGTTATATTGCTACGCAGTGATATTTGGTTTGCACCAAGTGATATTTGCTTCGCAAGTTTATTTATACTTCAAAATAATCCCGCAATTCTTCTAACGCTTTCGTCTCAATTCGGGAAACATAAGAACGGGAAATTCCTAATTTTTCAGCAATTTCCCGCTGGGTAAAGGCTGTTGTACCGTAAAGACCATATCTCATAATTAAGATTTGTCTTTTTCTTTGGTCCTTAAGATTATCAATATATTTGTATAGTTTTTCCGATTGAATCTTTAATTCAACATCATCAAAAACTGATTCCGTACTGAAAATTATATCAGAAAAGGTAAGGGGATTACCCTCACTGTCCGTATCAATAGGCTCATCCATTGAAATTTCCTGTGCATTTCGTTTTCTTGTGCGAAAGTGCATTAAAATTTCATTCTCAATACATCGCGAAGCATAAGTTGCAAGTCGTGTGCCTTTTGTATAATCAAAAGTGTTTATAGCTTTGATAAGCCCGATTGTGCCTATAGAAATAATATCCTCCTGGTCGGAGTAATTGGAATAGTATTTTTTTATAATATGTGCCACAAGTCGCATATTGTGATTGACAAGCCGATTTCGTGCGTTGATATCTCCGAGAGTATGAAATTTCACAAGCTCTTCCTGTTCTTCTTTGGCACTCAGAGGCTTTGGAAAAGAATTGGCAGGGGACAGATGAAGCATAAAATAAAGAATATTTGTTGATAGGCTTTGCAGTAATGATAGTAGCATAATAACACCTCAAGGGAATATATGCATTCGGTTAAATAAAGTTTGCAAGTCCTTTAAAAAATTATAAAAAAGTTCTTGACAATGGTATATATTTATGATATTATAATCAAGCCCAATACGGAGAGATACCGAAGTGGTTATAACGGAACGGTCTTGAAAACCGTCGTACGGCAACGTACCGTGGGTTCGAATCCCACTCTCTCCGCCAGATGCGGGTTGTAAGTTTTTACAGCCCGCTTTTAATTTAATAATGGTTAAATCCGTTACACTTGCAGAAGTACTCAAGTTGGTGACGAGGCGCCCCTGCTAAGGGCGTAGGCCGGGAAACCGGTGCGAGAGTTCGAGTCTCTCCTTCTGCGCCAAAGAAAGTCTGATAGATTATCAGGCTTTCTTTTTTTGCTAAAATTCAAATAGAGCGTGAGACTCGAACTCTATCGTCCATGTGCGACGGTATGCCGTCAGGCAGAGGAGCACGGACATACAAATAGGATTTTTGCGAAGCAAAGACAAGGCAGAGCCTTGTCGAGTCTCTCCTTCTGCGCCAATAAAACCTATACATCTTTTCGATGTGTGGGTTTTATTTTTTTTGTAATGGATTTTATTGAGACTCGAACTCATCGTCCATGTGCGAAATAGTATTTCAAATTATAATTTGTCGGGCTCTTTTAATTATTAAAATGGATATGAATCGTAGGGGACGATGCGCACATCGACACGAAGGCGGACAATAGCACACTTTAGAACGGGACGATGTGGGCATCGAAGGCGGGGGCCAAGCGGTCTTAGGAAGACAAGCAA
>JAZSHP010000157.1:0-2058 GCA_045533355.1 Candidatus Fimenecus sp. | reverse complement strand
AGAATTGAAATAATAATCTTATGTGATTTTTTCACTTAAACCACCTCACTTACAGAATCTCACGAAGTTTATCCAAAAAAGCTTCTTCTCCAAAGGTATTTATTTTGAAGAACATTGCCTGACTACCGCCGGAGGTAATTGCCGACAGTTGAATAGTATCTCCGTTACCAAACAATGTTACATTAAGGCTCACTCGGTTTCCGCCCATATAACTGTATCTCTCAAAAACTCTGACACTACAACGGGTATCTCCAATACGAAAGTCGCTGCTTTCTTCAAGGCTTGCTGATACACTTCCGTTTATGATGCCATCTTCGATTCTATGTAATATTTCATTGAAATTCCCGGTAATTGTTTTTTCTAACTTTGCCATTGTAACACCTCACTCATACTTATTACCTTCGCTATCATAATAAACTACATTTATTCCGTACTCATCATTAGTCGGAGCCGGATGGATGAAGATCTCCATACCTTTTGAATTATGTATAATCGGTTCTTGCTTAACACCATCAAGGGTGTATGTTATCTCTGCATAATCTGTTTTAGCTCCGTTAAACCAAACCACATCGTACCATAAATTATCAACAGTAATTCCGGTTATGATAATTCTGTCATTGTCACGCCATTCTCTCGAATGGAGCTTATATTTGCCGTTGCCATAAGGCTTGAAAACTGCTATACCACTCATTTCATTACGAGAATATATACCGCTTATGATATAATCATTCAGCTCTTGTTCAATAGCAATTTTCCAATCCTTACCTCTTGGGAACTCCGCACAGATTTCCTCACGGCTTTCAAGTGTAGAGCCATCAGGTCTGTTGAAATACTGAATTGCACCAAAGCCAACAATAAAGGCAAGAATAACTGCAAATGTCAAAATTGGTTTTCTTAAAGGCTTTAACACTATAAAGAGTGCAACGCATACGGCTATAATAATTGCTATCTTCATTTTTGCTCACCCTTAATCTTTCTCCATAGCCAAACAAAGAAGGTCAAGACAAGGTATGTAACAACAACATTCGCTAAAAAGCCTGTAATGTTAAAATGAAACCAAAACTTATCCGTTGCAAATTTAATCATATAAAAGTCAAAAGGAAATCCCAACATAAGTTTTGTGTTTTCAGCATCGAATGATGGTTGAATTTGAAGGCAAGCAGGCACAAGTGTAGTCAAAAAGGTTATTAAAAAGGTCAATGATAATCTTTTATAACTAATTTTCTTCATAGCACTTTACCTCCGTTCATTATTCTTTATTATGAAATATAAACATTGCTATTGGAACTATAATCGCAACAGCTATTGCAAGCCAAGTAGAAAAATTCATAATCGCACCTCACTTTATAGCATTGCACCTATAATCATAACAACCATAGCTGCAAAGCAAACATAGCCAACGATTGCAGATGCCTTTTTTTGCTCTTTATGTTCCTGAATAGATTGTAACAGAATCAGCACACTCAAAAGAGGAATAGCCACATTGAGAGCCTTATCCCATACACCCGTTATCTGCAATACTGCACCTACTAATACTACAACAGATATAACAATTCTTAATACCAACAATGTTTTATCAGCAGCAGATTTTTCATTCCATTTTGTCCTCATACAAAATTCCTCCCAACTCAAATTGTAAAATGTCCTGTTTCAATTTCGTCCTGATACAATGCAAACAGGCTTTCAATATCTCTTTGCCACAGCTTCGTTTCTTCATTTTCAAGCATAGAGAAAAGAGAGGTAGAACGCAGTTTGCGAATGGCGTTTGATTTATCTAAATGATAGACCTCATTTATTCTGATTGCCAATGCTTGAATTATATCATCAAGACTTTTTTCAAAATCTGTTTTATCCATTTCAAATTACTCCTTAACCGATTGTATAATTACCCACATATATTATATCATAGCAAGGTCTGTAAATCAATCGGCATACCAAACGAAATTGCATAATGGTTTTTTTGCTCTCTGAACAAGTGTTATCCGGGCTTTCCTTCACTTTTGGTATTGTATTCAAAAACGCGCGCCGAACACACGGCACGCCTTGTTTTCAAATTAT
>JAZSHP010000165.1:0-21897 GCA_045533355.1 Candidatus Fimenecus sp. | reverse complement strand
CTCATCGTCCCGTTCTAAAGTGTGCTATTGACCGACTGCGGGACGATGTGGGCATCGTCCCCTACGATTCATATCCAAATTAATAATCAATTACACCGATAAATTATAATTTGAAAATCGTTTTTATCACCACTTTACATTTAAAAATGCTTGACTTAAATATACTCTTTTGATATAATATCTTGAAAATTGAAACACGATGAAAAAGAAAGTAGATTAAGTAAGTAACCTTGACAGAGAGTTGTGCCGTGGCTGAAAGCACATAAGACTAAAGCTTAATTGAAGTTCCCTTTGGAGTGGTGCTGTTGAACGGAAACAATTAGACAGCAACGGTTTGTTCTCGTTATTGAACACGGAAAGTGTTTGCTTTTGGCAAAAATTTGGGTGGTACCGCGGATTTTATTCGTCCCATGCTCTTTTGGAGTGTGGGACTTTTTTGTTTCCCTATATTTCCGATTAAAAATTAAAGTGAGGAAGAAAAAATGAGAGAAAAACTTGAAGCTATCCGTCAAAAAGCGGATGCAGAACTCAGTACATTTACTGAACAAGCACAGCTCGAAAACTTCAGAGTTCAGGTTCTCGGTAAAAAAGGTGAACTTACATCTATGCTTAAAATGATGGGTTCATTGTCTGCTGAAGAAAGACCTGTTATGGGACAGATTGTCAATGAAGTAAGAGCTTATGTTGAAGAAAAAATCGCAGAAAAGAGCAAGGAGCTTAAAGAGCTTGAATTAAAGAAGGAAATCGAAAGCACACCTGTTTTTGATATTTCAGTTCCTGCAAACTTAACTCGTGGTTCATACCACCCTATCACACTTGTACAGCGTCAGTGCGAAAGCATTTTCCGTTCAATGGGCTTTAACATTGAGGATTATTCCGAAATCGTTACTGACTATGAATGTTTTGAAGCACTTAACATTCCAAAGGACCACCCTGCTCGTGACATGCAGGACACATATTACCTTGATAATGGTCAGTTGTTAAAATCACATACTTCTGCTGCACAGAATGCAATTTATAAGAAGTATAAGGACGCACTTGTAAACGATGGTATGCCAATCAAGGCTATTTTCCCTGGTCGTTGTTTCAGAAACGAAGCAACTGACGCTTGTCACGAAAACACATTCTTCCAGATGGAAGGCGTTATGGTTGACAAGGATATTTCAATTTCAAACCTTATTTATTTTATGAAAACAATGCTTTCAGAAGTATTCCAGAAGGACATTAAGGTTCGTCTTCGTCCTGGTTTCTTCCCATTCGTTGAACCTGGATTTGAACTCGACATCTCTTGTCTTATCTGTGGTGGTGACGGTTGTCCTTCATGTAAGCACAGCGGTTGGCTTGAATTATGCCCTTGCGGTATGATTCACCCTGAGGTTCTTAAAGCTGGTGGAATTGACCCTGAAGAATACACAGGTTTCGCATTCGGACTTGGTCTTACTCGTCTTGCAATGATGAAATACGGTGTTAAGGATATTCGTGATTTGAACAGTGGCTCACTCAAAGTGCTTACACAGTTCACAGACGACGAAAATTAAGGAAGGAGGAGCAAAATTATGTTTTTATCAATGAACTGGATTAGTGATTTCGTTGACCTTAGCGGTCTTGACAAAATGGAATTAATCCGTAAATTCTCACTCTCAACTGCTGAAGTTGAAAACGACATTTTCTTTAAAGGCAGCGACTTTTCAGGTATCGTTGTTGCTGAAATCAAATCAGTTGAAGACCATCCAAAATCAGAAAAGCTCCACCTTCTCAAGGTTGATATCGGTGAAGCAGAACTCGTTGATGTTGTATGTGGTGCACCAAATGTAAGAGTTGGTATGAAAACTGCATTCGCAAAGGTTGGTGCTCGCTTAGGTGAAATCGAAATCGCACCAAGACCACTTGCAGGCTTCATGTCAAACGGTATGTGCTGTTCTGAAAAGGAAATCGGTATCAGTGACGACAATTCAGGCATTATGGACATTCTTGAAGATGTAAAGAATGGTACTGACATCAAAGACCTTTACGAAATCGACGATATCGTTTTCGAGGTTGACAACAAGTCACTTACAAACCGTCCTGACCTTTGGGGACACTATGGTATTGCTCGTGAATTTGCTTCACTTGCAGGTCGTGAATTAAAGCCATTACCACAGGTTGACCTTTCACAGTATGATAATCTTCCAAAAATTGACCTTAAAATCGAAGACGACCTTTGTCAGAGATATTCTTGCTTACAGGTTGCAAACATCAAGAAGAATGTAAGCCCAGTGAACATGAGAATCCGTCTTTTCTACTGCGGTATGAGAGGCATTAACCTTCTTGCTGACCTTACAAACTACCTTATGCTTGAAATGGGTCAGCCAATGCACGCTTTTGACTCAAGAAAGGTTGAAAAAATCAGAATCAAGAGATTTGATACTCCTTTCACATTCCAGACTCTTGACGGAATTGACAGAAATATTGACGAAAACACTCTTATGATTTGCAACGACAACACTCCTGTTGCTATTGCAGGTATTATGGGTGGACTTGATAGTGAAATCGTAGAAGATACAACAACTCTTACTCTTGAATCAGCAACATTTAATGCTGCATCAATCCGTAAGTCAACAGTTCGTCTTGCTCACCGTACTGACGCTTCAAACCGTTACGAAAAGTGCCTTGACCCTGAAATGACAGTTCCTGCTATCGCAAGATTTGTAAAACTCCTTACTGATATTGATGCTGATGCACAGGTTGTGTCATCTCTTACTGACGAATATGCATTCAAGTATCCTAATGTTACACTTGATTTCGACAAATCATTTATCGACAAGTACACAGGCATTGATATTGCTAATGATACAATCGTGAATACTCTCAATTCACTTGGTTTCAAAGCTTCAAATGACGGTGACAATTTCACAGTTGAAGTTCCAAGCTGGAGAGCTACAAAAGACGTTACTATCAAGGCTGACATTGTTGAAGAAATCACTCGTATTTACGGTTATGACAACTTTGATATCCACACAGCAGCTGCTCCACTCTACCCTGTTCGTGCAAAGACAGAAAAGACAGTTGAGGACAGAATCAAGGATATGCTTGTTCACCGTTACTCACTCCACGAACTCCATTCTTATGTATGGCAGTACTTTGATGAATACAAGGATTTAGGTATGGAAATTGAAGAAAACATCAAGCTCCAAAGTGCTACAAATCCTAATATGGAAACAATCCGTAAGTCAATTATCCCAACTCAACTTTGTCAGGTTAAGACAAACACAGGCTTTGCTCCTGATTTCGGTATTTTTGAAATTGGCAGAACTGTAAACGGTCTTAAAGCAGACGGAATGTGTGACGAAAGAAAGAAGCTTTGTGTTACACTTTTCAGCAAGACAAAGTCACTTGAAACACTTTATATTGAACTTGCAACAATGCTTTCAGTTATTTCTGACAACATCAAGCACAAGGCTCTTACATTCACTCCAATGGATGCTACACTTTCTTATGAACATCCAAGAAACCTTAACGAAATTTCTTGTGACGGTGTAGTGCTCGGTAAAATCGGTGTTGTACACCCAACAGTAAGTAAGAAAATCGACAAAAAGGCTTCAATCGTATTTGCAGAAATTGATGTTCCAATGTTCGCGGAGCTTACTGATGCAGGTATCCACTATGAAGAGCCATCAAAATTCCCTAACATGGAAATTGACCTTTCATTCGTAAGTGAAACATTTGCACCAATCGGCAAGGCTATCGAAAATGCAAACTGTCCGCTTATCAAGAAGGTTGAAGTGACAGACACTTACCGCGATGAAAACGGCAAATCAATCACAACAAGAATCACTTTCTCAAACCCTGAAAGAACTCTCACAACTGAAGAAGTTATGGAAGTTGCTAACGGAATTATTGATGCTCTCGCAAAAGAAAACATTGCATTGAAATCATAATGTTTATAGGGGATGTCAGTTTGGCATCCCCATATTATTTTTAATTTTACACTTTTTAATAAATTACTATTGTATTTTTTTGAATTACAGTATATAATATTTATGATTAGATTATTGGAGGTGGCGAAATGCTTGACCCTAACAAGACCATACAGTTTTCACTCAAAGGTGAACGCGAAGAAACTACTCGTCAAATTCTTGTAACAGTTTATGATGCTCTGGTGGAAAAAGGATATAATCCTATTAATCAGATAGTTGGTTACCTTCTTTCTGAAGACCCGACATATATCACAACTCATAATAATGCGAGAAGTCTTATTCGCCGCCTTGACAGAGATGAACTTTTACAGGAAATTGTAAAAGATTATCTTAAATTAAACGATTAAGATTGTAGGTGTTTATTTTGGCTAAAGACAGCGAAAAATTCCTCACTTACAAAGGCAAACCATTGGTTAGAAACGGCAACACTCTTTATTACGGTTTTCCAAATGACAAATATGTTATTATGATGCAGATTCTCAGCTCAAAGCCTGTCGGTGATATTGATGTTGCATCAAAGGTTTCTGTTCAGTTGCTTAATACTGACCCTAATGTCAGCCCTCGTGAGAGAATTGTTAAATCAAGTGAAAAGAAAGGCCTTTATGCTGCTATGGATATTGCCGAAATTTGGCTTAGCAGAGCATTGGCTAACTAATTCAACAAAGTTGGAGGATGGATGGAAATCTATCCTCTTTTTGTTTTAACCAACAAATGTTAAGGAGAAATTATTATGTTTTATACAATGAATATTGCAGGACACGAAAGGAATTTACCAATGTGTCCGCTTAACGATGAACTTATGATTGCAGGTTTTGTTATTTTTGGTGACCCTGAGCTTACAACTGCTTGTGCAACGGAATTATTAAAAAAAGCTCCCGCTTATGACTATATAATCACAGCAGAGGCAAAGGGTATTCCGTTAGCTCACGAAATGGCAAGACTTCAGAATAATCAGAAATATTTTGTTGCTCGTAAAAAGCCAAAGCTCTATATGACAGGGGTTTTTGAATCAACTGTAAATTCAATAACAACTGAAGGTGAACAAAAGCTTTATCTCGACACAGCTGATGCCGAGCTTATGAAAGGAAAGAAAATTCTTATTGTTGACGATGTGGTTTCTCTTGGTGAATCACTGAAGGCAGTTGAAAAGCTTGTTAATGATGCCGGTGGAATTGTTTGTGGCAGAATGTTTATTCTTGCTGAAGGTGATGCTGCCAAGCGTGATGACATCATCTATCTTGAAAGATTGCCTTTATTCACAAAAGATGGCAAGGAATTATAATATTTTATGGGATGTCGGCTCGACATCCCATTTTCTTTATAATAACAAGCAATATAATCGAATAAAAAAGCAGGAAGATACTTCCTGCTTTCTTTTATTATACTGTGATTGTATTTTTTAGTGTTCCGCCCCTCTTTGCATAAGGACTATATGCAATTACTTTAACTGTATAATTACCTGAATCAAGTTCTCCAAGATTCACTGTTACATCGTCGTGAGTAGCTCTTACATATTCTGAAATAACTGTCTTTTCGTAAACAGTTTTGTTCTTCTCATTCTTTACAGTTATTTTATAATTTTCTGCATAATAATAGCCTTTGGCTTCAGGGAAAGAAATGATGGTTTCTCCGTCACTATTAACACTATTTGTTACAACTGAATTTTCAGGAAATTCAGGAGCAGTATCAAGAGATTCCTGCTTATGCCAGTTATATGTACGCTTTGATGAGTCACTTAAATCTGTAAAATAATAATCAATATTGTCAAAGAAAATTCTGTTTTCCGCATCATAGAGCTTCATACTCACATTGCCGTCTTTGTCCACTTCAACAATCCATGCGCCACCTGATTTGCCGGGAGCATCCTGGTCACCCTCAATATAATTAAGGTTGCCCATAAATGCTGATAATGAGCCACAACCAATTGCAGTAAATTCACCCTGCCATACGCTTCTTGGGTCACTTGCAGCATAGTGTGAGTGTCCTGAAAAATCAACTACCTGTGGATATTTGCTCAACACTGTTCTCAAATCAATATCACCCCAGTTAACACTGCCGTAAACTGTTAAAAGAGGATGTGGGTGCTGATATACGAAAATTGGTTTATCAGGGTCTTCATTTGTAGCATTGCGAAGTCTTTCGTCAAGCCATTTCATCTTACCGCTAAAGCTTTGACCATCGTCATCATAGGAAACACCGATGAAATGATAACCGTTGATTACAACATCAGTATCAACTTCTTCGTTAACATATTTCTTGAAAACATCATAACCCATACTTGCATCAACATCACGATAATCAATAAATTCGTGATTACCTAAAATAGTGAGTAATTGTGTTTCGGCTTTCATATTTTCTGCAACAATTTTATTGTACATCTGGTACTCTTTTTCTGCACCACCACCTGTGAAATCACCTGCAACTATAACTGCATCTAATTTCTTATACTCGGAATCTGCTGCATATTTATAGACATCCTTGAACATGTTGGCAAATTTTATTGCCACTTCCTGATTTTCCTCTCCGTCAAGATGAATATCTGAACAAGCTACAAAACGAAGAACAGGAACAAAATCATCAGGAGTTTTCACCTCTTCACCCTTCATTCCGCTTTGAACACCCGTGATTAAGAATACCACACTCAAAAGTGATGAAATAACTTTAAAGATTAATTGTGATAATAAATTGGACATATTTATCGCCATCCTTTTTTACATTAAGTTAAGTGCAAATTTAACTTGGGACATTTTTTTCTTACGAGCAATTGAGCTCTTTTGTTTTTTTGTGAAATCTTCCTTGAAATCAAGATTATCTCCATTAATTTCATTGATTGTACCGTCATCTGCCACACTGAAAATAGTATATTTAAGGTGAGATGCTTCATCCTCATAAAAAACAGCAAAGTTGCCGTCAGATAATTCTGTAAGACAAGAATAAGCAAAAAAGCCCTTTACAAGATGGTATTTGCTAATCCAGGTTACATCACCATTATCCTCAGTATAACCAACACGGAGAATGCCATCAGCTCTTGCAAGAAGATTGCCACCGGCAGAGCAAAGAAGCATCTGTTTCCCATTGATTTTTCTCGAGGTTTCCATAAGTGAAACCATACAGTTTTTTGTACCTTCAAGAGCTCGGTCAGCGCGGAATGTAGTCCAAGTCACACCACCATCGGTGCTATCTGCATAAGCTATGTAGTTACTTAAATTTCTTGCATAAATTCGAAGAGCCTTATAATTTTTACCCTCAATTTTCACAAGCTGTGCTTCACTTGTTTTCTGAATACCTGATTTTATTTTTATTTTATTACTTCTGTGCCATGTAGCACCGTTATCGTCAGTATAAACAACACTTGCATTCTCAAAAATAGGGTCCTTGAAAAGTCCGTTATTATCATAAACACAGAAAAGAATTCTCTCTTTTCCATTATGCTTAATTACCATTCCCCTACCCGGACCTACACCTAAGAAGGACTCTTTATCACTTTTAACCTGTTCGGAAATAATCATAGGATGACTCCAGGTTTTACCGTTATCATCACTATATCGCAACCAAAGATATGTTGTTTTATAACATTTCAATTCAGCAGCACTATAAAAAATATTCTGTTGAACTTCAACACCCTCAGAGCCTTTCTGTTGGGTATACAGAGCTTCACCATTTTTATAAATACGAAATTCTCTGTCTATAGAATATTCAGTAACTTTTGAATCCGCCCTTGTATAAACAGGAGCAAAATCACCGTCATATTCACCTACATAATAGTCAAATGAGCTTAATTTATCACTATTTTTTCCACTTGTAAGGAGAAGACGCTTTTTACCATCAATTTCAGCATATCCTGTACCTGTTTTACACTGCAAATATCCACATTCCGATGGTTGAGCATCAGCAAGAATAAAAATTCTTCCATTTTCTGATTGAGCAATAGCAGAGTCGATAAATGATGCACTGTCTTTTGATGTAACAGTATCAGCGTAATCATCAAAATAATTAACCATCGTATATTGCCAATCTGTATATCCCTTTTCTGAAACTGCTACAGCAATATCAATATTATTAGGTGAATCGGAACCATGTCCATATCGAATATCCGCACCCGCCATAACGCTTCCGTCATTGAGAGTATAAAGAGCAGGAATTCGATTACACTCAGAGCCAAACTCCTTATTATCAAAGATTTGGTCATATAAAACTTTTGAAGCCATAATGTTCTCCTTATTAAAAGTGATTTTTTCTGTATTTATAATACCAAAAGCTGAATATATTGTAAATGTTTTATTTTGCATTTCATTATATCACATCTCTACTGTAATTTTCAACTTTCATTGCAAAATAAAAATGAGATAAAAAGCTCCTTTTATCCGGCATATAACATTCCTATGATTCTGTTTCGTATACTGCTTGGTAAAACCTTGCACAATACACAAACAATCTTATAGCTCAAAACTGTTCCAGAGTTTGCTCCGGTTATTACTACTTTTTTTATCACGACAACACCATACATTTATTTTATAAAAACAATTTGCAATATCAAATCAGCATATGCAATTTCTGTAAGAATTAGTTTTATCTTGTAAATAATCATATTCTGTGTTATAATTTCATTAATCTAATTAAGGAGTGATTATTATGCTTAAAAAATATATTTCTGTCTTTCTTGTAGTAGTATCTGTACTTCTTGTGATGACTTCTTGCGCAAAAAAAGAAAATACTGAAACTACCACAAACCCTGAAGTTGAAGATAATCAGATAATTCTTGACGAAGATGTTACTGAAGAATCAAACGAAAATGCATCGGATGAAGATGTGCAGCCATCTGACAGTCAAAATGGCTCTGGAAATACAACAAAGCCTTCAGGAAATCAGTCAACAATAAAACCTTCTCAGGAAAATCCAAGCACTACAAAGCCAAATAATACAAATCCGACTACAACAAAACCATCAACTACAAAACCTACTACAACAAATAAAAATGAAGCAGGAATTTGTAGCAATTGTGGTGGAATTATTACAAACGATAACGGCAACCTTTCTGTTGGAAAATACTGTGACGGAAAATGTGACGAGTGGAACAACTTTTAATTTTCTTTTATAAAATTAAATATACATAAAATAAAACCCTTTGGTAATCCAAAGGGTTTTTTATATCAAATTATTCACCTTTCATTCCAAGAAGGTTAACTGCACCATCATAAACAGCCTGTGAAACCTTAATTGAATCAAAGATTGCAGCCTTGATATCATCAGGAGTAGCACCAAGCTCTTTTGAATAGCTATCAGGGATAAAGAGATTTATTCCCATAATATCTGCAAGTCCGTCAACATCAATACCACTTTCAATACCCTTTTCAGCGTATTCCTTCTTAACTCCGCCAAGACCCATACGCATCATCCAAGGAGCAACATTGATAATTTTACGATTTTCGCCCATACCTCTTGCAGCATAAACAATCTTAAGGAATTCTTTCCAAGTAAGGTTGTACATACTGATAGGCCAAGCCTTTGCACCCTTTGATTTTTCAGCAGCACCAACAATTACTTCGCCAACCTGACGAACTGTAAGCATTGCTGTACCGCCACCCGGATACATTGTGAACGGAAGCTTATCCATTCTCTTAATCTGTTCAATAAGGATAACCCAAACAGGCTTTCTGCCCGGCTGTGTACCAAAGATGTATGGAAGTTCAAGAACTGCTACATCAAAGTTCTCATCAGCAAATGAGAATGCAACATTTTCCTGGTCAATACGGCTTCTGATATAAGGGTGCTTTTCAGTAAGCTTCATATCAGGTCTTTCCTTTGCAAGGTATGCAAAGTATGAACCAAGGATAACAGCACTCTTAACGCCAACTTCTTTACAAAGAGGAAGAATTCTCTCAAGTGGCTGAATGTTATATTTGTAATATGCATCATATACAGGTGCAGGGAATTCAACTCTTTCATCAATACCTGCTGCGAATACGAAACAATCCTGACCACGAAGAAGTTCACGGATTTCGTCGTCTGACTTTTCATAGATATTGCAGAATTCCAATTTCATTTCCTTAGGAATTGGAGCACCTTCCGGAAGTGGAGGAAGAGCAACGCTTGTTACTTCGTGTCCTCTTTCAATAAAAATTCTTGCAGCTTCACAGCCTAAAAGGCCTGTGCCACCAATCATAAATACTTTCATTCTGTAACCTTCTCCTTAAAGTTATCAAAGATTTCAGGACCATAGAAATAGTTCTGGTCTTGTGGGTGAAGCGGATACCAAACCTGTGCAAAGAATGGGTTGATTTTTGCTTCTGTATCATAGTCCCATGGCCAAGGAAGTTCTTCAGGACACCAGTGACCACCCTTGAGAACAAGGTTTGGTGACATTTCGAATTCATTACCTCTTGCACTTACCCATTTAACAGGAGTGTACATATCAACGATTTCAGTTGCAAGACACTTACCACCACGGAATTCAGCAGCCTTCTGAAGGTCTTCAAGTGTAAGAGAATCAAATGGCTTTGTTTCATCATAACCGTGGTCAAGAACGATAACATCATCTGCTGTTGTCTTCTTTGATGGAATTTTAATCTGGAAATCTGACCATTTCACTGGAAGCTTCTTATATTTCATAGCATTTCCGTAATATGACGTCATTCTTACATCAACATCGTTGTCAACCCACCAGAGTGTACCATATTCAGGAGTTTCAGCAATCTTCTTCATCCAAAGCTTCTTAAGAATTGGAGCAAATGGCTTTGCAAGGAAAGCAAGTTTATAATAACCTTCAACATGGTTCATCATGCTCTTGAAGTATTCCTTAATAGGAGTATTAGCACGGAAATGACAATACTTTTCAAGCTCGTCACCGTCATAATACCACTGACCGTGGAAATTCTGAGTTGTGAACCAATGTGGGTCAAAGAGCTTTTTAGGTGAACCAAGACCCAATGTACCAAGAAGAAGCTCTTCAAATTCATAGTTTGTAATTCTGTATTCTTCACCTGAACCGATGTTGTAGAATCGTCTCCAGAATTCTTCAGGAATATCGTCGCCACAAACATTTGCAAGAAGACGACCTGAATCCTCAACAGTTGCCCATTCAAGAACACCATTGATTGGAACATGGTACATAATAGGTTCCAAATTCTTAAGGATTGCAGGATAAAGAATACCTGACTGACGAAGTGAAACCCAATGTTTAAGACCTGACTCAGCAAAAACTGCTTCAGCCTTTACCTTACTGATTGCATAGTGGTCATATACGCTGATTTTAATAGGGTCACCTGTTCTTGCCCAGTGAATAGGAGGATTACGGTCACCTGTTTCAGCAACTGTACCTATGTAAACAACTTTAACTGCATCCGGGTCAGGCTGAGCCTTAATAGCGTTAACAATGTTCTGTGCTGCAGTAACATTTGTCTTCTGTGTCTTTACAGGATAATAGTCAGCAGCAGGAGAAACCATACCACCAACGTGAAGAACATAGTCAGCACCGTTTACCATTTCGAGAACATCTTCATAATTTGTAAGGTCACCCCAAACAAGCTTAACAGCCGGGTCATTTTCGTAAGCTGCAAACTTTTCACGGTTTTTCTTACTGTCACGATTAAGAACAACAATGTTGAACTTATCTTTTTTTGCATAAAGCTCCTGGAAACCTGCCCATCCCATAGTACCGGATGAACCAGTAAGAGCTACAGTTTTTTTCTGCATAGGAATACCCCCATTTTTCAAAATATAATCACTTAATTATACATTTCAAATACACTTTTTGTCAATAGAAATAACAGTACTTTGATATATTTTTAACACAAATCAAAAAAATGGTTATTATCTATATTAAAGCCCTTCTGACAGGAATCAAAAGGGCTTGTTTTTACTTTAAAATGAATTCGAGAACTACCGGATTATGGTCAGAATATTCAAATTCTGTTTCAATATTTTTAATGCTAACTGTTTCTACATTTTCTGTCACCAAAAAACCGTCAACTATAAATGTGGGATTTCCTTTTTTATATGGAATATCACAATTACGACAGGTTGGCACAAGAGACTCTGTTTCGTACTCCATACATCTTTCGATACAAGATGGCAAAAGTTCTTGTGGGAATGGCTGTGCCCAACCAAAATCAACAGTCTGACCACCATTAAGCTTCTGTGTGGAATCCCCTGTAAAATCGTGATTAAAATCACCGCCACAGACACAATAATTACCTTTTTCATACTCGGCTTTTATATCCTCAAAAAGCATGGTCATCTGTGCAGTTCTTATTTCATCACTTCCACCATAAGCAGAAAGATGTACATTGTAAAGTACAAGTTCTTTTCCGTTTTCAACATGTATTCTTGACTTTGAATAACATCGGTCAAGGTCCAGAAACTTACTTACACTTTCAGAAATCGGCAGACTCCTTCTCAATGCAGAAGAAATATTATATTTACTTAAAGTGAGAATTCCCGCTTTTGATGCTCCGTGCGGCTCTGTGAAAGGATACATCAAAAAAGCTGAATCATAGTTTACAGCAAAAGCACCTGAACAACTCTCGAAACTTTTTTCGATAATTTCACGCTGATTTACGTGGTAGCTTCGCGTTGAATCAAAATCGACCTCCTGAAACAGTATAAAATCAGGATTAAAGCCTTCAACAACATTCGTTGCTTTTTCTATACACTCTACTACACTTTCTTCACTTTCAGCCCAACTTTGTTTTCCACCATCCATAAAAAAGGTAAAATCCTGAGTATATGCACCAAATCCGATATTCTGTGTAACAATTGTATATTTTTCGCCCGTTTTTACTGACGCTTCACTCGCTATTTCGGATGGAACAATCACCTGATTATCTTCGATACGAGAATAGCTTAACACCACATAACCAAGATATGAACCGACAAGCAAAAGAAATGCAATTAAAACACACAAAGATATTTTCATTACTTTTTTAACTATTTTTTCTTTTGTCATAATTATCACACCTTTATTTTAAAACAGGCATTTCTGTCATTCTAAGTTTTGCGCAACCATATGGGACAAGCTGAATTTTCTGAACACTTGAAGTTGGAATTCTTGATTTTGGTGTTTTTCGTGCAACACTTCTATATGGAAATTTAAGTCCCCAATCAATTTGCTGCATATTTGCTTTGATTGTCACAGGTGGATTTGCCTGTGAGAATGGGATTTCCCCGACTCCATTAAATTCTATCGAAAAATCCTCATTGGAATATCCATAATTCCATGGTGTTTTCGGAACAAATTCGTAATCACAGTATGGGAATTTTCGTTCAACACCCTTCTTAGTATATTCTCTCATTTTCTTTTCATAATTAATTGGTACAGAGAAAAGCAACGAACCCATCTGCAATACGTAAAGGTCATTTGGTCTCTCTTTGAGACTTGGAGTTGTTTTAAATTCGATTTCCAATCCTGTTTTTCCCGGTTCTATTGTAAATTCAAGGTCTTTTGTTTCTGCTCTTTCACCATTCACCATAAGATTTTTTGCAAAATGGGGAATGCGGATTACAAAGTCAAAATCTTTTTCAGATTCAATTGAATAATGCATTTTATTCTCAAACGGATAATTAGTTTCCAACTGAATCTTCACACCGCCATCACAAAGAACAGACGGCAACATAATAGAATTGATTATTGTATTTCCATTATGCATAAATGGTGCCAAAGCAAATTTTGGCCAACCCTGATTAAAATTCGCAGTACAGCAACCATAGTTTGGTTCAAGACCGAATGTGTGCGCATAAGGACCGTTTGTGCTCCACGGAGCCATAATCATTGTCTTTTCACAAGCAATCTGATTTACCTGCTGAACATACTGATGAGTCCACATATCCTCACTAAGCGTTGCAGATAAAGCATTGAATCCAAGCACCTCTAGACGCTCCAACCACTTATTGTCGCCTGAATGAGCAAAAATTTCTTCATAAGAATACATCTGCTCAACAACAGCACAAAGCTCAGTTCCCTTTGTCGGGTCGATACCTGAAAGCACTTCGTCACCTGTAAATCCCTCAAAGGCAGTGCCATTGTATTTGTCAAGAATTCCGCGGAGTTTTTCAGCATTATCAGTGTATTTTTCACCCAATATTTCGTGAGAAACTGCTTCACTTTTCAGCATCATTGTCATATTTACAATGTGGGTGTTCATTTGCCACACATGGCTTGGCTTTTCCCAATTTTTAACTGTTGTATTATAATCAAAGCCCTGTTTTTTTATGATTTTTGCAAGGTCCTTAAGCCATTCTTCACCATATTTTTCATATAAAAAGTTAATTGAAATAAAGGTCTCAAACCATCTGTATTTACCCCAACCAAACAGTTTGATTTCTTCGTTTTTTAACAGTTCATAATAATTTTTGAGAACTCTGTAAATTACATCAGGAATTCTTTCATCACCTGAGCAATCGTAATAAACCTTTAATGTTTTGCAGATAAGTTGAATTGCCCAAGTGTCATATTTTTCTCGTTTTCCATCTTTACAAGGACAAATCCAACCATCGTCCTGTTGTGCCGAAACAATCGCATCAATATACTTTTTTACAGTTGCAATCATTTCATCATTTTCCAAAATATAAGCCAATGGAATAAAACCATCAAGCCAATATGGTACTCTTTCCCATCCTTCACAATTCCCGCCAATCCATGCACTGTCACGGATATCCGGCCATATTTTATGAAGATTACCGCTGAGTCCCTCTGCCTGAATCTGAAGTTGACGCTTAAGCCAACCCTGTGGTTTCAATTCTTTTGATGTATAAAAATTCCACTTATTCATACTATGCAACCTCTTTTTGATAGGAAATACAAATTGACAATTAAAGTATACTGTAATCAACTAAATATTGCAATAAAAATATAACTTCCTACCGATTGATAGGAAGTTTTTATATGTACTGATGTACCAAAGAGAATTTCTCCCTTACGGCAATTGAGTTATTATGCTTCTGTAATCTTCCTGAGACAAAACCGCATAGAATCCGTCACCAACAAAAGACACATCATCAAAAGCAAGCCACCTTGATTTTTGCCCGTATGTAAAATTAACTACACAATTGCAGCCGTTAGCTTTGGCTGTCCTTGCCATCTGACTTTTAAGGTCGTCAAGATTGCGCATCTGTGCTCCAATACCACTCAATTCTGTCCGGGCACTCATACGTTTTATTGCACGAGGATGATTTCCCTCGATAAAAATAACTATAATCATCAAAAAAATCCCCTTGGATTACTCCAAGGGGATTTAATTATTTATTCGAGTTTTTAACCTTTAAGCATACCGTGATATCTACCCATCCAATATGGAAGTGAATATGTTGTTGAACCTTCCATTTCATAAATATTATGAGCATCGTCAAGGTCATATGATGAACCGTTATACTTATGGAATGCTCTTTCGTCAGGAGCCGCAACAGTCTGCTCAAGCTTAGTAAGACCAACTATCATACCAACTGTCCTGAAAATCTTGCTCTTTGAATTCCAAAAAGCAGGTGTGTACTCATCAGGGTCAAATGAGATTTCATTTGTTCCGCCAATACCAACATCATCAAGGTCAAATTCATATACATCGTCACGATTTTTGTTCGTTGCAAGGTATCTTCTTAAATCCATCGGGTGACGAGAAAGAGACCAGGATGCTGTTTCAATAAGGCTGTTACCGTAAGCATCTGTTTTTTCCTCATTCGGATATGCAAGCTGATATACATAATACCAAAGAGGATTTTCACTATTCTGCATTGAGAACCACCAATCATCAAGAGCTTCTCTGTAATACTCAAGAAGTTCCTCATCATCCTCAAGCTGGAAGAGTGTATAGAAACCAAGCATTGCCATTTCCTCATCAGAATGGTTAAGAATCAATTTGTATGCCATGTTAAATAAATCTGTACCAACTAAGTGACGAAGGAGTTTACCTAAAATAGGAGATATATCGTTAACATATTCAAGGATTGAAAGCTGGTATCTTTCAAGCTCCTGAGTCATAATTTCAGCATACTGATACTGTTCGTCAAAAGCAGCCATTCTGTATTCATCTTCCCATTTCTGGTAACCTGTAACGTGTGCTGCAACCTTAAATACTGTAAGAATAACAAGAGAATTAAGAGGTGCACCACCAAGAACCTGACCATTATGGAAATATGTTCTTGAGAACTTTGCCCAAGTTGTTGGCTGACCTGAACCGTCAACCATATTATATGAGTTGTCAACAAGATGCTGTGCAAACTTATCCATTGTTTCTACGATAAGCGCTGCAAGTTCAGGGTCTTCAGGACCGAGAATATCATAAGCAAGCTTATAAAGGAATACATGACCGATAATTTCGTCAGAGCTTGTATCACCCTTATAAACGATATCTTCTACTGTCTTACCCTCAGGAATAAGGTCGTTCCAAAGTCTTTCAGGGATTTCACCGGATGCATCAACCTTAAGTCCACGATAGTTTTCACCATGAAGAAGGAAGTCGCTTCCGTCATCGTATGTCTTTGTTGAAAGACCTGTTGCTGTTCCGTCACCATTATGTGACCAATAAGCAAAGGAGTCGTAATCGTTGTTTTCATCTCTGAATGAGTATGTTCTTGACCAGAAACCTTCAAGATTTCTTGTACGCATATCGTACTCTAATTCAGGATTATCCATAGGATTAGCCCAACCTTCAGTATTGAAGAGCTGAAGGTTTGCTTCAGGCACCTGAACGTATGAAGCCTTACCTGAATCCATATATGTTGTATACATATTGTCGAATTCTTCAGCAGGGCTATTGAACGGAACATTCTGTGAATAGTCACCACCAACAAGAGTAGCTTCACTTGTATAGTATTTACCTGTTTCAAGGTCAACGACAGTACCGCTTCTCTGTGCACGGTTATAAGACTGAACTGTACCCTGACGCATTGAAATATATGTAAGGAAAAGAACTGCTTCTGTTGAAAGAGTTGCAGTTTTTCTTGCATCTTCAATCTGTTCAGGTGTTGCATTAGGGTCATTCTTAAGTGTTGCATAACGCATAAGTTCGCCACCTGCATACATTGATGTCCAAAGACCATCATTGTCGCTTTCTTCAGGCTTCCATTCACCATCAATGAAGTATGCATTTGAAACCATACCACGTCTTGCAACGCTTTCCCATGTCTGTTCGTTGAGAGCTTCAGCCTTTTCAGTACCATTCATATCGAGCATCTCAATATGAGAATAACCCTCTGCCATTACTGTCCAGATACCATTTTCACCGTCAGCAAAGATTGCAAGAACCTTGCCTTCACCTGTGTCAGCGGCATAGAAATATCTGTCGCCCATGAAACGCTGTTCCTTATCTCTTTCGTTTGTTGCATTTTCGAAAGTTCTGAGAACACCGTAATCAGTGATTGTCCAAACAGCACCATCTTTTGTTGTTGCTGTCTGAGCACTTTCGTATTTGCTTGTATCTTTTACAGAAGCAGGAACAGTTGTGTCGTTAAGTTCATATCTTGTAACAACTTTCTGAAGGTTATCACCCTCAGCAACTGCACCAAGTGCGTAGTCAACCTTTTCTGCTTTTTCAGCCATCATTGTCGGCTCTGTTACAACATTAAGTGTGATTGTGTCTGTAAGACCTTCTTCACTTGTAGCTGTAATTTCAGCTTTACCTTCTTTGAGTGCTGTAACACGACCCCACTTGTCAACCTGAGCTACATCTGCAGGCTCTGCTTTCCATGTGAGCATTCTTTTTTCAGTTCCGCCCATTGCATAGTCAACTGTTCTTGAATCGCCAATACACATTTCCCAGTTTTCAGGAACAATAAGACGCAAAACAGGTTCTTCAGTTGTAGCAGCAATTGCAGTAAGAGGACCGAAAACTCCCATTAAAATAGTTAATGAGAGAAGAATTGCAATAACTCTTTTCATAATAACTCTCCTTTTT
The DNA here is from genome assembly GCA_045533355.1 of Candidatus Fimenecus sp. GTDB lineage: Bacteria > Bacillota > Clostridia > Oscillospirales > Acutalibacteraceae > Fimenecus. The sequence goes on along the minus strand of JAZSHP010000165.1, from coordinate 4,058 downwards.
TTGTTGCGACAAAAGATAAATCATCACAACATTATTATATACATCAATATGATAACATTCCCAATTAATTCCGTCAAGGAAAAATCTAAATTTCTCCATCAACAAGACATAAAAATAAAATACAATGCAATATATAAAAATCCCCATCGATTTTACTCGATGAGGACTGGTTTATGAATTAATTACTTTGTCAATGAATAGTGTCTGATATTCACAGAAACAAGCTTGTCATAATCGGCTATATGGATAAACGAGCCGTCTGCCATCGGATAAACTGTCAAGCCCTCTGCTTCGTTGTCACGACCACTTACTGTTCTTTCAAAAACTGTTTCAACCTTACCTGTTTTCACATCAACAGTCTGCACCTTTTCTGTTGCTGTGCCGCTTACATCATAAGACATATAAAGGAGTCCGTCATAATACTCTGCACCCTGAATTCTGTCAATGGGTTCAGAAAGCATTATTTTATGTGAGAATGTCATATCATCAAGGTTGTATGCTAAAATACAATCCGTTTCGTGGAATTGTGATGTGTAAAGATAGCCGTTTTCACCGTCAACCGCACAGTAAGGAATACCATCATCAAGATATTCTGTGCCAAGGTCATAGTACTCCCCTGTAAACTCAAGTGTTTCAGCATCAAAAATGAGAATTAAGTTATATGTATCAGTTTCATCTTCAGTTGCAGCATAAATCTTTCCGTCATAATAACTGATACCACCAATATGGTCACTATTATACTTCTCTTTAATTTCCTTTGGAATTGCATTATGGGTATAAATCACTTTCTCGAAACCATCTACCGTCCATTTTGCCATACCCACAAGGTCAAGTGCTGCAATAGAGCCTGATGTATAAAAATATTCTCCATCCGTTGTGATACCCTGACTCATAAGAAGTGCTTCATCAAGGGTGAATTGTTCTGTTTTTATAAGCTCGGCATTTGGAGAAGATGTAATATTTCCACCATTTATAACGCCTGAAATGAGGAGAACGAGTGAGCTGATAATCGCCCATACGGATTGAATTGTTTGTAAAATTGACATAGTGCTACCTCCGATATTTATTCAACATACTAATGTTATTCTTTTGGACCGATTTTCAATTCGTTGGCATAGCCTTTCATAGCTGCGATACAGATTTCTGCAACATCTCTGACTTCCATTCCAAGCATTTCACAGCCCTTGCGAATTACTTCTCTGTCACATTTTGCAGCAAATTTCTTATCCTTAAATTTCTTCATAAAGCTTGAAATCTCCATATCTGTAATACCCATAGGTCGCATACGGGCAGCCGCCTGAATTATACCTGTAAGCTCATCCACAGTAAACAATGATTTTTCAAGATTTGTAAAAGGCTCTACATCATTACAATGACCAAAGCCGTGTGCAAGAATTGCACGAACCTCAACTTCTGAAAGTCCTTCTGAAAGAAGCTCTTTTTCTGTATGCTGAAGATGTTCTTCTGGGAACTGTTCGTAGTCGTAATCGTGAAGATGACCGATTGCCATCCATAACTGTTTGTCCTCACCAAAGTGTTCCGCCATACCACCCATTGCTACCGATACGTTCTTAGCGTGAAGAAAGAGATGTTCTTCTGTTGTTGTGGTTTTCAATAATTCTTTTGCACGTTCTAATGTCAGCATATATCAAAACTCCTTTTGCATTTATGGCACTATTATACGACAACATCCACTATCTCGTCAACAAAAATCCCCACCGATTACCCGATGGGGACAGTTTTTATTTATTAAGTCGCAGGAGTAGAAGTCTGTTACTATATCATTGTATAAATTTTATTCAATATTAGTGAATTTTAAGAAATTGCATCCAACTTTAAACCTTCTTTTTCATCAAACCATGTTTATTGCAATAGATATACAAATATCCCCTGCCTCTGAATTGCATACGAGTTTCTGCATTACTCTCAGGATAAAATTTTACAAACTGTACTCTGTCAGTTGTTAAATATGCAACAAACGAGATATAATGGTCTTTACTCATAGAGTGATTTATACTTATAAAATGCTCATCTTCTACTTTTTCAATAACTATTTCGTGATTGTCATCAATATCATCCGGTTCAAGCGGTGGAAGCGTTATACCACAACAGCTTATAAGTGCATCACCCGTAGTGCGAATAATATTTCCACACAAAGGACACACATAAAACTTAGAGCGTAAAATGTTTGACGATGTATTTTTATTTATAATGGTATCCCCTGACATAAGTTCCATTATCGAAACTCCCAAAGCTTTTGCCAAAGGTTCAACCAAGGTTATATCAGGTAATCCCTTTGCCGTTTCCCATTTGGAAATTGCTTTACTACTAACGCCAAGTACATCTGCCAACTGTGTTTGTGTAATACCCTTCTTCTCTCGCAAGGTCTTGATTGTTGTCCCGGTTATATAAGCATCCATATAAGTCACCTCTGTAATGATTATAATACCTTGCAATTAATATGGCAACCTACTTTCCGTAGACATAAAAATCCCCACCGATTTCTCGATGGGGACATTTTATTGTTTATTTATTCCAAATGAATTAGTGATTTAGACGCTTGCGTCGCAAGGTTCTCCGAAATTATCAAAATCTTTGATTTTGTTATAATTTCGTGAGGTTCTTATTTCATTTCAGCGATTGCTGCCTGTGGTGTAGTTAGCAAAGTGGGGACACTATTTATTAATGAATTTCACCGCTGTGCCATACACAATAACCTCTGCGGCGCCTTGCATAACGGCAGAAGAAGCATAGCGGATGTTAATAACTGCATCTGCACCTAATTCTTCTGCTTCCGCAACCATTCTTTTGGTTGCAAGAGCGCGCGCTTCATTCATCATCTCATTGTAAGCCTTCAACTCTCCGCCTACCAAAGTTTTAAAACTTTGCGCAATGTCTTTGCCAATGTGCTTTGATTGAATGGTACTTCCCTTTACAAGAGAGAGTGTCTCCAATTCTTTTCCGCTGATAAAATCAGTATTTACTAATATCATCTTCCTCACCTTTCTTTATTTCATTAATTCTTTCTATGCATACATATATCATAATCCCCGAAAAAACAAGCGGGATAATGCCCAAGATGTATTTCCAAACCCCATTAAGCAAAGAAATTAAGAACCCAAAGTATGCAATATAATACACTATCAAAATAACCGTTACAATAATCGGCGCAATTATTTTCTTTTTGTTAGCATTCAATTCCTTTGGCCCTCCTGAGAGATTGTTTACACAATTTATTATATCACATCTCGGTCATAAGCGCAATACACTTTAACAAAAATCATCCTGTCGAGAAATCGGCGGGATGACAATTTTGCTTTATAAACCTAATTACTTAGATTCTTTGATAGCTGCCTGTGTCGCAATTCTGCTTGGTTGGCAGTTTACCGCCAACCACAGAAACAGAACTGTTTTTTCTTCTTTTGCCCTCGGTTTTCATGTGAAGAGGGTCATTCGGGTCTCCGTCAAAGCGGAGATACCAGTCGAAGCCGTCTTGCCTTACTACAATCTTCACTACAAAGGCTTCAATCACACTTTCGGGGATGTCTTTTTCATCCGCATTTGTGTACTGCTCCAGAGCATATTGAAGCACCGTCAGCTTGTCCTTGTAGTCTGTAATCACAGGCTCTTTGTTAAACTTTTGCTGAAGCTCTTCGATTTCGGCTGTCAGCTTTGCAATCTCTTCTTTCACCTCGGCAGTTTTCTTTGTGTAAGATTCTTTATCAATTTCACCCTCTGCCCTCATATCAATGAAATTGCTGAGCTTCGTTCTGTGCCTTTCAACCTCTCTGCACTTTTTCTCGATGATAGCCTCATAATCCACATCATCCTCTTTATCGTCAATGTGAGCTTCAAGCATTGAGTTGGCAAGAGCCAGCACCTTGTCCTTTTCAGAAAGATAATTGCGGAAAATATAGTTTGCCATCATCTGCAGCTTCCACTCGGGAATCATAGGCACACGGCAAATGCCCTCAAGAGGTAAGCCCTTTTTCTTTCGGCTTTCGTATGACCCGGTACGCACCGAGTAATAGCACTGATAACCGACAATGGATTTATCT
>JAZSHP010000163.1:0-4017 GCA_045533355.1 Candidatus Fimenecus sp. | reverse complement strand
ATTGACGATTATATGAGCAAGCATCGATATGACGATAATATAACCGAATTAAAGGCATATTTCACAAGTGTTATAGATTGGGTATCAAGTGTGTTTACCGATGTTGAGAGCGAAATGCGTGGACTTCCCTGGGGCGAGTTTTACGAGCAGTATCACACGAACTCATATAACCCCGATGAAGTGTCTGCTAAATTGCGTGAGCTATACGGCGACTTTTATGTTAAAGACAAAAAAGGTGTATATGAATACATCCTCGGCGGTTGCACAGACAACAAGCTCCTTAACATCCGTGTATTTGACGAGCCGACAAAAAAGACGGTTTACACTCAGCAGACAGAAAAGGCAAAAACAAAGAATGTGTCAAACTGTCCTCTCTGTGCTATGGGCAGCGACAACAACAAAAACCGTGTATGGAAAATAACAGAAATGGACGCAAACCACGTTACCGCTTGGAGCAAGGGCGGTGCAACCGACATAAAGAATTGTCAAATGCTTTGTAAAACGCACAACAGAGCAAAAGGCAATAAATAAATCAACAAAGCCTCCAAGGATTCACATTCCTTGGAGGCTCGTTCTTTTTTTATTCAATTATCGCAATTATTTGAGTTATAAACTTACTTTTATCTTTATGCTGCGGTGGTCCTTCAAGATAAATATGTCTGCATTTACCTGATAAGGTAATGTCGTTTTCTTTTGCATATTCAAAAAGTTTTTGACGTGTTTCGGGTACATTCTCATATGCACCGTGATGATAAACAGAAAGAGCACGGACATCGGGAATGGTCTCAACATATTCACCTTCGCTCCCATAGGGGATTGCTACACAATAAGATATTTCATCAGGAACCTTAACCGAATACTCAATATAATACAAACGTTTTGTTGTATCCGTTTCGTATGCTCTGAAAGCTTCAAGTGCTGTATTACGAAGCAGAGTGGTTTTATCTGCAATGGTAGTTGAATTATATGTACGGGAATAAATTGTTTGTGCCGGAATGGTAATTTCTTCAATAATCTCATTAGCTTTTTTTGTTCGCTCTTTCAGTTTCTCTATGGTGAGATTAAGCTCATCCCTCATTTTCTCAAGCCTTTGTATCATTGGCTCTAAATCTGATTTACCGTCAAAGTATTCTCTAATTTCATCAAGGGTAAGTCCTAAGTTCTGAAATACACGGATGGTACGAACCTGAGTAAAGGTATCAATACTGTAATATCTATTGCCGGTAGTTCCGTCTTTTTTATCCGGCGTTATAAGTCCTTTTGTTTCGTAATTCAATATTATTTTTCTTGTAACTCCAACGGCTTTTGAAATTTCGCCGATAGAAAATAAATGTTTATTTTCCATAAAAAATCCCTCATTTTATAACATAAAATAAATTTTTTAAATAAATGTGAAAAATCTTCAAAAAACACTTGCATCGCCCATCGATGGGCGGTGTATAATCATTATAGGATAGTGTGCCAAATTTTTCAATAGGTAATTAAATACTGAAAAATGAAAAGAGTTTGACACTTTTAATGTGAGACTTGTGCTGACTTTTTAATCGGAATAGCAGGTCTTAAAAAACAATTATTGAAAGGGACTGTTAATGTATGAAAAAGAAAATTTGTATCGGCTTTGTCGTGTTGGCTATGCTGTTGTCTTCTCTGGGGTTGGTAACAAGTGCAGCGGACACACAGGAAATTGTGATTCTGTTTGAAAGTGATGTTCATTGCAGTGTGGATGGTTATGCAAAGATTGCTGCACTAAAGGATGAAATATCTGATGATGCAGAGTATGTCGGTGTTGTAACCTCCGGCGATTTTGTTCAGGGTGGTAGCCTTGGCATAGTTTCAAAGGGCGAATATATAATAAACATTATGAATCTGATTGGGTATGATGCCGTAGGTCTTGGAAATCATGAATTTGATTATAAAACTGAGCGTCTGCATGAGCTTGTCAATAAACTTGATTCAACTGTTGTTTGTTCCAACTACAAGAAAATTGGCGAAGAAAAAAGTGTTTTTAATCCATACATAATAGTGCCCTATGGTGATACAGAGGTTGCATATATCGGAATTATAACACCCGATACTTTAACATCTTCTTCACCTGCACAGTTTAAAAATGAAGAAGGTCAGTATACATATAGCTTTTGTGCAGATACACTTTACGAAAACACACAAAAAAGCATAGATGCTGCAAAAAAAGAAGGCGCGGATTACATAATTGCACTTGCCCATCTTGGAACGGAATATGTTTTTGAGCAGTGGAGCGCACAGACACTTATTCAGAATACAACTGGACTTGATGTGGTTCTCGATGGACATTCACACAGCGTTGTGGAAGGTATGGTAGTAAACGACAAAGCCGGTAATGATGTAATCGTTGCATCCACAGGAACAGGGTTTGCTAATATAGGCAAGCTTACTCTGTCAGACGGAGCAATAAAAACCGAGCTTGTACCCACCCAAACATACGAAAAAACCGATGAAGAAATAACAAAATATATTGCTACTATAAATGAAGAATACGCAAAACTTGGTGAGAGAAAAATCGGTGTGAGCGAAGTTAGCCTTACTACGCTTGATGAACAGGGAAACAGAATTATCAGAAATGCCGAAACAAACCTTGGAGATTTTTGTGCAGATGCATATCGCGAGATTACAGGTGCAGATATTGGATTTATTAATGGTGGTGGTATCAGAAATGATATTGATACAGGTGATATTACATTCAATGAAATTTTAGGAGTTTTTCCGTTTGCCAATAAAACCTGCATTTCAGAGGTGACGGGGCAGCAAATTGTTGATATGCTTGAATATGGATTGGTTTTTTATCCGGAAGAAAACGGAAGCTTCCAGCATGTATCGGGCATTAAATTCGATTTTGACCCCCAAATTAAGCATTCTGTAATGCTTGATGAAAACCAGGAGTTTGTGAGCGTAGAAGGAGCAAGACGCGTATCAGATGTTGAGGTACTTAATCAGGAAACCGGTGCATATGAGCCAATTGTACTTGATAAAAAGTATACTCTTGCTTCCCATAGCTATCTCCTTATGGAGTATGGCGGAGGGGCAACGATGTTTAAAGGGGCAAAGCTTTTGTCGGATACAGGAATACTCGATGTAGAACTTCTTGAAAGCTACATTACGGAAAATTTAAACGGAGTGATTGGCGGTGAGTATGCACAAAGTCAGAACAGAATAAATATACTCGATGAATACATACCGCTTCGCAAAAGTTTTGAAGAGAAAGGATACGAAGTTATCTGGAACGCACTTGAGCCAAAAAAAATTATTGTTAAAACAGGTAATTCAACAGTAATCTTTATGGCAGATACAAATGTTGTTACCGTTGACGAAAATAATTTTGAGTCAGACAGAATTGCATACATAGAAAATGGCAGAACTTATATTTCTGCTGACTGTCTGAACTTTTGCAAATAATAAGTAAAAATATATAAAATATTATAAAACAAATGTGTAGAAGGAGAATTTGATATGAAAGGTTATTTGAAATTATTAAGCGTTTTTATTGCAATGCTTCTTGCCTGCCCGTTGCTTACAGGATGCGATAAAACAATGCTTAATTCAAACACCAAATCTGCCACAGAGCATACAGCCAAAATAAATGCAGGTGTTTATGATTTACTTGACTTTGAAGATAAACAGGAAAGTGAATTTGCATTAAGAGGACTTATAGATGCACCAGATGTTCTTGAACTCAAGGATGAAAATGGTAATGTAATTTGGAGTCAGAAGGCATATACATTCTTAGACGAAACAGAAAAGTCCCCTGATTCTGTAAATCCAAGTCTATGGGAAAACAGTAAAAATAATCATGTATATGGTTTGTTTGAAGTGACTAATAGTATATATCAGATTCGTGGCTATAATATGGCAAACCTTACTATTATTGAGGGAAACAGTGGACGAATTGTATTTGACCCTCTTATGACTATGGAATGTAGTAAGGCTGCTATGGAATTGATAGAGAAAAATCTTGGAGAAAAGCCTATTAAAGCCGTTGTGATA
>JAZSHP010000094.1:0-19533 GCA_045533355.1 Candidatus Fimenecus sp. | reverse complement strand
GTCAACCCATTTTTTAAGTTCATCCTTTGTTGCTGCCATACCTGTTGGATTGTTAGGGAAGCAAAGGTAAATAATATCAACTTTTTCCTTTGGAAGCTCAGGTAAGAAGTTGTTTTCTGCACTACATGGCATATAGTAGATGTTGCTCCAACCTGCATCAGTTTTATCACCTGAACGACCACTCATAACGTTTGTATCAACGTAAACAGGATAAACAGGGTCACAAACTGCAACTTTATTGTCAGTTGAGAAGATATCACCGATATTACCACAGTCGCTTTTTGCACCGTCAGAAACAAAAATTTCACTGTTGTCGAGCTCTACACCACGAGCTTTATAGTCATTTTCGTTAATAGCATCCAAAAGCCATTTGTGACCATATTCAGGTGGATAACCCATAAATGTTTTTTCGTTTGCCATTTCATCAACAGCCTTATGCATAGCTTCAATACAAGCGTCTGCAAGTGGACGAGTAACGTCACCGATACCAAGACGGATAATTGGCTTGTCCGGATTAGCTGCAACATAAGCATTTACCTTTTTAGCAATATTTGAGAAAAGGTAAGAACTCTGAATTTTTAAGAAATTGTCATTTATTTTCATAATTGTCCCTCCGACAATGTTTTTTACGATTTATATTTTCCATCAAAAACCTTTATGGCATTTCCACTCAGATACACATTGTTATTTTCGTTCCATTGAACCTTTAAAATGCCACCTTTGGCTTTAATAGTGATTTCTGCGTTTTTCGTGCAATATCCGTTTATGACTGATGCCACTCCGACGGCACACGCACCTGTGCCACAGGCAAGTGTTTCACCACTTCCACGTTCCCACACACGCATTTTCACACAGTTTTTATCTATAACCTCTGCAAATTCCGTGTTTATTCTTTCAGGGAACATTTCGTGTCGTTCAAAAAGCGGACCAATTTTTTCAAGATTAAGTTCATCAATATTATCGCAGAATGTTACACAATGAGGATTCCCCATAGATAAACAAGTAATTTTATAATCCCTGTTAGCAATATTCAGGATTTTATCTCTTACAATCCCATCACCGTAACGAGAAGGAATAAGTCTGCCGTTAAAAATCGGCTTTCCCATATTCACCTTGTAATCATCATCTGAAACCAAAATCTTTTTTATTCCGCTGAGTGTTTCAACAGTAATAACAGATTTTTTTATTCTGTTGTCATATATGTATTTTGCAGTACAACGAATAGCATTTCCGCACATCTGAGCCCTTGAGCCATCTGCATTATAAATATCCATAAAACAATCGGCTTTTTCTGACGGTTTTATAAGCACAACACCATCTCCGCCGATTCCAAAATGCCTATCACTTAATTTTATCGACAATTCACAAGGGTTTTTAACCTCATCATTAAAACAATCAATGTAAATATAGTCGTTCCCTGCTCCGTGCATTTTGGTAAACTTCATTATAATATCCCCCACTACATTTTTTATATTTTATGCAGTGGGGACTTTGTCTTATGAATTATTCGTATAAAGGATATTTCTTGCAGATTTCTGCAACACCGTTTGTAATGTATTCTTTCTGATTTTCGAAATCAGTTGCTGCAAGGTAAATGAACTCAGCAATCTTGTCCATATCTTCTACCTGAAGACCTCTTGTAGTAACGGCAGGAGTACCGATTCTTACACCACTTGTAACAAATGGCTTTTCAGGGTCATTAGGAATAGCATTCTTGTTTGCTGTGATGTGAACTTCATCAAGTCTGTGTTCAAGTTCCTTACCTGTGATACCAACTGAACGAAGGTCAACAAGCATAAGGTGATTATCTGTACCACCAGAAACCAAGTTGATGCCTCTCTTTGTGAGACCCTCTGCAAGAGCCTTTGCATTGTCAATAACTCTCTGCTGATAAGCCTTGAAATCATCACTTAAAGCCTCACCGAAACAAACTGCCTTACCTGCGACAATGTGCATTAAAGGACCACCCTGTGTACCTGGGAAGATAGCCTTATTAAACTGCATTCCGAATTCTTCGTCTTTGCAAAGAATAATACCACCACGAGGACCGCGAAGAGTCTTGTGAGTTGTTGATGTAACAACGTCTGCATAAGGTACCGGTGATGGGTGAAGACCCGCTGCAACAAGACCTGCAATATGAGCCATATCAACCATTAAGTAGGCACCAACACTATGAGCAATGTTTGCCATTCTCTCAAAGTCGATAGTTCTTGGGTATGCAGAAGCACCTGCTACGATAAGTTTTGGCTGACATTCCTTTGCCTTCTTTTCGAAGGCATCATAATCAAGGAAACCATTTTCGTCAACACCGTAAGGTACGAAATTATAGTATTTACCTGACATATTAACAGGTGAACCGTGAGTAAGGTGACCACCCTCAGCAAGGTTCATACCCATAACTGTATCGCCCGGCTGAATAAGAGCAAAGTAAACTGCCATATTTGCCTGTGCACCTGAGTGTGGCTGAACATTAGCATAAGCTGCACCGAAGAGCTTCTTAAGTCTGTCACGAGCAATATCTTCTACGATATCAACATGCTGACAACCACCGTAATATCTCTTTCCAGGGTAACCTTCTGCATACTTATTTGTAAGTACACTACCCATAGCAGCCATAACAGCAGGTGAAACAATGTTTTCACTTGCAATAAGCTCGAGATTTTCTCTCTGTCTTTTGAGTTCAAGACCCATAGCTGCCGCAACTTCAGGGTCAGTGTTATTTATAAATCCGATTGAATCGATTAATTTCTCAAACATAATTAAAAATCCTTAAATTATATATTTCCTGAGTAGTTAGGAGCTTCCTTTGTAATGTAAACGTCATGCGGATGGCTTTCCTTAAGACCTGCATTTGTGATTCTGATGAACTTTGTCTTTGTCTTAAGTTCTTCGATTGTAGCACAACCACAGTAACCCATACCAGCTTTAAGACCGCCCATAAGCTGATAGATTGTATCTGAAAGAGGTCCTTTGTAAGGAACACGACCTTCAACGCCTTCCGGAACAAGCTTCTTATTATTAGCCTGGAAGTATCTGTCTTTTGAACCATTGTTCATAGCAGCAATACTACCCATACCACGATAAACCTTGAACTGACGTCCCTGATAGATTTCGCTTTCACCCGGTGATTCTTCACAACCTGCAACAAGTGAACCAACCATGATAGCAGAAGCACCCGCAGCAATAGCCTTAACAATTTCACCTGAATACTTGATACCACCGTCAGCAATTACTGTAATACCATGTTTTACTGCTTCATTTGCTGAATCATAAACAGCTGTAATCTGTGGAACGCCGATACCTGCAACAACACGAGTTGTACAGATAGAACCAGGGCCGATACCAACCTTAACACAGTCTGCACCTGCATCAATAAGAGCCTTTGTAGCTTCAGCAGTTGCAATGTTACCACCAATAAGAGGAAGGTCAGGATATGCAGCCTTAACCTTAGCAACAGCATTGATGATACCCTGGCTATGACCATGAGCAGAGTCAAGAGTAATCATATCAACACCTGCTTCAACAAGAGCTGCTACACGGTCGAGTACGTCAGCAGTTGCACCAACAGCAGCACCGCAAAGAAGTCTGCCCATAGAGTCTCTTGCTGAATTTGGATATTTAACGGCCTTTTCAATATCTTTAATTGTGATAAGACCTTTTAAGAAACCTGCTTCGTCAACCAATGGAAGCTTTTCAATCTTATGTTGCATAAGAATTTTCTTTGCTTCGTCGTGGTTTGTACCAACAGGAGCAGTAACAAGACCTTCACTTGTCATATAATCCTTGATTTTACCGCTGTAATCAGCAATAAATCTCATATCACGGTTTGTGAGAATACCAACAAGTTTGCCGTTTTCGTCACACACAGGAACACCTGAAATCTTATAACGATGCATAAGATTGTCAGCTTCCTGAACTGTATTTTCAGGAGATAAAAAGAATGGGTTATTGATAACGCCGTTTTCACTTCTCTTAACCTTGTCAACCTGAGCCTTCTGTGCTTCAATTGACATATTTTTATGAATAATACCGATACCACCCTCACGAGCAATAGCAATAGCCATATTACTTTCAGTAACTGTATCCATAGCTGCTGTGATAACAGGTGTATTCAATTTAATTGTTTTTGTAAGCTGAGTTGAAATATCAACATCACTTGGAAGAACGTTGCTTTCTGCAGGAATGAGAAGCACGTCGTCAAAGGTAAGACCTTCTTTAACAAACTTGTCTGTCATAATTTATATCTCCTTCACATTAAAATTCATTATAAAATAGAGAGAAACAAATTAGTTTCTCTCTAAAAATAGTCACAATTATTCCGCAGGGAAGAAAGCCTTGTGAATTGCGCTAACTGCACGGTCAGCATCCTCAAGGGCAATAAGAACTGAAATTTTGATTTCGCTTGTCGCAATCATATCAATGTTGATATCACGCTCATAGAGAGCCTCAAACATTTTTGAAGCTGTACCCGGATGAGATTCCATACCTGCACCAACAATTGAAATCTTAGCAACTGATGTATCACAGATGATGTTTGAGTCATCAATATCAAATAAATTCTTTACACATTCAACAGTTTCGTCTGCATTGCTCTTTGATACAGTGAATGTAATATCCTTTGTGCTGTCACGACCAACAGACTGTAAAATAATATCAACATTTATCTTATGCTTTGCAAGAACGTCGAAAAGTTTGAAAGCCACACCAGGTGTGTTTGGAATTTGTGTAATTGAAATACGTGCCACGTCAGTATCTTTTGTAACACCTCTGATAAGCATTTTTTCCATTTTGGTAACCTCCTTAACAATTGTACCGGGAACTCTCTTAAGACTTGAGAGAACTTCTAATTCAACATTATACTTTTTAGCCATTTCAACAGAACGGTTGTTTAAAACCTGTGCACCAAGAGTTGCTAGCTCAAGCATTTCATCATAAGTAATTTCCTGAAGCTTTTTAGCATTGTCAACCTTTCTTGGGTCTGCTGTGTATACACCTTCAACGTCTGTGAAAATCTGGCAACGGTCAGCACGAAGAGAAGCAGCAATAGCAACCGCACTTGTATCTGAACCACCACGACCGAGAGTTGTAAGGTCATCATATTTATTAATTCCCTGGAAACCGGCTACAACAACAATGTTATGACGGTCAATTTCTGAACGAAGTCTGTCCGCCTTAACATTCTTAATTCTTGCTGTACCATACGCAGAACTTGTATTAAAACCTGCCTGCCAACCAAGAAGTGAAACTACCGGACAACCTAATTTTTCAATAGCCATTGCAAGAAGAGCAATTGAAATCTGTTCACCGGATGCCAGAAGCATATCCATTTCTCTTTTTGATGGCTTAGAGTTAATTTCATAAGCCTTTTCAATTAAATCATCTGTTGTGTCACCCTGTGCTGAAACTACAACAACAACATCGTTACCTTCACGATAAGTGTCAGTAACAATCTGGGCAACATTCATAACTCTTTCGGCGTCACGAACGCTTGAGCCACCGAACTTCTGAACAATAAGTCCCATATATGTCCTCCTAAAGGTTTATTATCAATAATCAGTTACTCTGATAAGAGATTTTATGCTGATTGAAGCAATATTGTTAAGTTTTTCTGTAAGTTCGCTTTCCACCATAGCTGAAGTAATGAAAGCAAGTTCGTTTTCTTTACAGCCGTCAAATGAAAGAACTTCTACTTCACCGATTTCAGCAATAACATCTTCCAATGCCTTTGCCTTATCAACAACCTCTGCACGGATGTAAAGAGGAGTAACCGCTGATTTATAATCAACAACATAATTTTCCTCTGCATCATCCCAGCCCATAGGCTTCTTTCTGTCAAGATTTCTTGCACAGTCAATAACATCTGCTACAACCGCTGATGCTGTCGGAAGTTTACCTGCGCCCTTACCATAGAAAACAACGTCACCCGTTGCATTACCGCGAACAAGAATCGCATTGAAAACATCACTTACGGATGCTAACTGACTGCCATTCATAACAATTGCAGGTGAAACCATTGCAAAAATCTTTCCGTCGTCCATTTTCTTTGCACGGCCTAAAAGTTTTATAACCCCGCCGTATGCACCGATGTAAGCAACATCGTCAAGAGTGATTTTTGTGATACCTTCTGTATATACAGAATCAGGATAAACATGCTTTCCGAAGCAAAGAGATGCAAGAATGCAAATTTTTCTTCCTGCGTCATGTCCTTCAACGTCTGCTGTAGGGTCCTTTTCTGCATATCCGTTGTCCTGAGCAATTTTAAGTGCTTCTTCAAAGCTCATATTCTTTTCAATCATCATTGTAAGAATAAAGTTTGTTGTACCGTTAAGGATACCTGCAACTTCGTCAAACTCATTCGCAGCAAGACACTGTGCAATCGGACGAATAATCGGAATACCGCCACCGACAGATGCTTCAAACAAGAAATTAACATTGTTTTCTGATGCATACTGTAACAACTCATAGCCTTTTGCTGCAACAAGCTCCTTATTTGATGTTACAACGCTTTTACCGGCCTTAAGGCAAGATGAAACAAATTCATAAGCAGGATGAAGTCCACCCATTGTTTCAACTACTACCTTAACATCATCATCGTTGAGAATTATATTAAAATCCTTTATCATTTTATCCTCATGAGGGTCTCCCGGGAAATCTCTGAGGTCAAGGATATATTTTACTTCCACTTCATTCTGTGTGCTTCTTTTTACAATACTGTCGTGGTTTTTTGTGATAACTTCAACTACACCTGAACCGACTGTACCGTAACCCATTACTGCAACATACATGAATTTTTCACATCCTAACTAACAGACCTTTTCTCAAAAAAGGTATAATCAAGCATTATAAAAATACTTTTACATATTCTATCACAAAAGTTTATTTTAATAAAGGGGTAATATACAATATTTTTATAAGATTTTTTAACAATTTTTTAGAAAAATTTACATAAAATTATAGTTTTTAATTGATACTTATAAAAAAATAGTTTATTATATTAGTAAATTATTTTTTTGGAGACAAATTATGACCGGAATTGAAAAAAAGCGAAATTTTATAATTAATACAATATACAGTGTAATTATCCTTATTCTTTTTTACCTGTTTTTCAAATATGCCTTCGGCACACTCCTTCCGCTAATCTGCGCTTTAGTGGCTGCTATGGCTTTGCAAAAGCCTGTAAATTTTATTTGCAAAAAAACACCGCTGAAAAAAGGTGTTGTTTCTGCTGTTACAGTTTTATTCAGTTTCTTTTCAGTTATTGCACTTATAACCCTTGGTGCTATCTGGTTAGGGTCTGAGCTTAAAGGCTTCGTTAAATATGTTATTGTCCAATTCGAAGATATTCCCGCCCTTATCGACAACATTAAGGCGTATTTAGCAAACATCCTTTCCTTCTTACCTGATAAGGTAGAAACAACAGCCATCACATTTATAAGTGAAAAACTGGATTCGCTTACAAATTCATCAAACAGGGCTTCATTTGATATTTCATCTTTTGATTTTTCTATGCTTTCTGCTCCGCTTTCAGGAATCTGGAACACAGCAAAGCAAATCCCGACAACTCTTGTTTCAATTGTTGTGGCAGTTGTTGCTTGTTGCTTTATGACCGCTGATTTCGAATCTGTAAAAAATCTGTTTTTAGGTCTTTTCCAAGCAGACAGCAGAGACAAAATTGTCAGAGCAAAACGACTTTTAATCCCTTCACTCGGCAAAATGGTAAAAGCCTATATCCTTATAATTGCAGTAACTTTCACAGAATTGACTATAGGACTTTTTATCTTAAAGTTTTTAAATGTTTATGAAAGCAGTTACATCTTCATTATTGCCGCACTCACCGCAATTATTGATATTGTTCCTGTTTTAGGCACAGGTACAGTTCTTATTCCATGGGCCGCATACAACTTTATTGTCGGAAATTATCCTCTTGCTATCGGATTGCTTATAATCTATGTATGTATAACTGTTATTCGTCAGGTTATTGAACCTAAACTTGTTGCTTCTCAATTAGGTCTTCCACCATTCTTAACTATTGTCTCTATGTTCATAGGTTCTCAGATTTTTGGTGTAATCGGCATCTTTATCCTTCCAATCACAATTGTTATGCTTAAATTGTTAAATGATGAAGGAATCATTCACATCATTCACAAACCACAAGAAAAATTGGAGGAAAAGAAATGATAGATATACACAGTCACGTTCTTTTCGACATCGATGACGGTGCAGAAGACCTCGACACATCCGTTGATATGTGTATGGATGCTTATAAAAACGGTTGTCGAACCTTAGTTCTTACTCCTCATTTCATAGATTACAAAAACATCGATGATTTTATTAAAGAAAGAGATGAAAAAATACGAATTCTTCGCAAGATTCTGTCAACAGAAGGAATTCCCCTCAAACTTCTCTCAGGCGCTGAGCTTTTCCTAAGCGATAAAATCTTTCACGCACCAAATCTTGACAAGCTCACCATTAATGGGACAAAATATATTCTTTGTGAAATGCCTTTAGGTTCTTTTAACACACGTCATGTCACGATGTGGTTTAATGAGCTTATTAAAAGGGGATATAAGCCGATTCTTGCTCATCCTGAAAGATATTATGAATTTCACCAGGACTATACCCTTATTGATGATTTGATTCAATTGGGAGTCCTTTTTCAGGTAAATCTTGATAGCCTTATAGGTGCTAACGGGCCTGACGCGCAAGGCATGGGAATTGATATGATTTGTCGTAATATTGCACATTTTATTGCTAGTGACGCCCATGATTTAATTTTTCGACATACGAGATTAATGGAAAAAATCGATTATATTCCGGGTGATATCGACGAAAACCTTATTGAAAAATGCCTTGTAACAAATCCCGGAAAAATTATTGAAAATCAACCGATATAAAAAAACTCCTGTGATTACTCACAGGAGTTTTGCTTTTTTAAAGTTCGTCCCAACCAATGGAGTCTTTAATTTCTTCTTTTGCTCGTTCACCAACTGCAACCTGAAGAATCATTCGGGCATCTATAGCTGTTACATTACCGTCTTTATTCATATCTGCCAACTGTGTCTGGTCATAGTTCAATCTTTCATCATTAACATAGATACGCAACACTTCACGTGCATCTACAGCTGTAACATCTCCATCACCATTAATATCGCCTCTATATTTTTTATCAGCTGCAAATGCCATCACTGTAGCTGACAAGACAATAACAATAGCTAAAACAAGTGCAATTACTTTTTTCATAATTTTTCACCTTTCCCATATTATTATGTACATCTAAATTAAATCATATTACAATTCTTTTGTCAAGTGAAACAAACCTTCTGAATAACTTCCTTATTTTTGAATTCTGTGTTTAAAAAAATCTGCTATTTCCTGATTTGCCTCATCTCCATAAACCGAAAATGGGTCTATAACATTAAAAACATGAGTTAATTCTTTGCCGTCAAGCTTATCTATAAAGTCACGAAAACGATATTCTACACCGTTTCTATCCAATATTTTCTTTAATTTATACGCTTGGCTTCTTATAAAATCTGCACTTGCCGTATTTACATAAAATGGCGGAAAATTCTTTGATGCTATTCTGTTCACATCAAGGTATTTTCTGTAAGGACTCTTTTTAGATTTTTCACCCAAAAGAATCGGCACATTAACATTCATTAAAAAATCAGGACTTAACAAATCAACTGCAGGACAAATAGCTGCAACAGCCCTGAAATCAAATCCCACATACTCTACGCCAAAATCTTTCTGCATATCTTCGTTAAGATTGACTGCCGTTGTAACACAGGCAAAATGTCCGCCTGCCGAATCTCCTGCGAGGAAAATATTGTTCATATCGGCAGGATAATCTGATAAATTTTCACCAAGCCATTTAAGTGCTGCAAAAATGTCTCTAATTTGGTCATCGAAAAGGAAATCACCTGCCAGACGATAATTTATAGATGCAACAAGAAATCCTTTCTGTGCAAGCTTAAGACAGAAATATTTGTTGATTTCCTTATAACCATACATCCATCCGCCACCGTGAATATCTATTATCACAGGAAGCTTTTCTGTGGTGTTTTCGGGATAGTAAATATCAAGAAGATGTGCTCTTTGTCCATCGTCTATATATGGAATATCCAGAATTTGAGTTAAGCCCTCCGGCTCTGTTTGTGATGCTATTCTTTTAGCATCCATTTTTTCTGTGTTTTTCCAGTTCTTTTCAAGAATAGGTCTTAAAATATACACTTTTCATTCTCCCTTTACGGATGTGGGTCACCATTACGATAAGCTTCCATAATATCACGAAAAACCTCACCATTTGTCGGTGGTGTCCATGTTATGGCATCCGCACCCGCTTGTATAGTCGCTTTTATTGTTTCCTCTGTTGGTCCACCGGTTGCCATTATAGGCACATCCGGGAACTTTTCACGAATTTTTGCAACAAGCTCCGGTGTTTTTGCGGCCGCTGATACATTCAAAATCTGTGCACCGGCCTCAAGTCTTGCTTCCACATTTTCTTCTTTTACTACTGTAATTACAACGGGCAAATCAATTGTTTTAGAAACCTCACGGATTGTGTCATTGGATGTTGGGGCATTAAGCACAACACCCGTTGCACCTTGATACTCGGCATGTCTTGCAAGATTTATAACCCGTTCTCCTTTTGTGAGGCCTCCACCAACACCCACAAAAACCGGACAATCAGCAACCATCATCACCGCTTGTGTGATCACCGGTTGTGGTGTGAAAGGATAGACAGCAATAACTGCATCCGCATTACAATTTCTTATAATGCTTACATCCGTTGAAAATACAATAGATTTTATTCTTCTTCCAAAAAGCTTGATTCCTTTACACTCATAAACAGATTCCGGCACATCAATTCTGAAATCCCTTAAGTATCCTTTAATTTCGTTCATCGTTATTTCCTTCTGCTCTTAATATTATTTACAAATATTTTACATTACAATTGTTACTAAATTGTGTTAGCAGTATTAGAAACCTGTAAACTGTTGATTTTTTTACCTACCATTCGTCCCAGTTGTCTGTATTCCGGATTATTAAAGAAATCTTTCTTTTCCATCAATTCTCTTGCTAACTCCTGAGTCTGCATAAGGATTTTTGTGTCATTCAAAATGTCGGCAATTCTTAATTTCGGAAGTCCATGCTGACGTGTCCCAAAAAAATCACCCGGACCTCTCAGCTTCAGGTCTTCATCAGCAATTTTGAATCCGTCCGTTGTTTCACACATAATTTTCATTCGTGTCTTTGACTCTTCACCGATAGCGTCCGTTACAAGAATACAATGTGATTTTGCCTTTCCTCTGCCCACACGACCTCGTAACTGATGAAGCTGTGACAAACCAAAACGTTCAGCATTTTCTATAACCATAATCACGGCATTCGGCACATCAACGCCAACCTCAATAACAACAGTTGAAATAAGCAATTGGGTTTCACCGTTTTTAAACTTCATCATTACTTCATCTTTTTTCTTTGGTGTCATTTTTCCGTGAAGCAAATCAAGCTTATAGCCATTGAAAGGTGCTTGAGCCTTTTTATAATATTCTTCTGCAGACATAATACCCTGCATAAGCTCACTTTCTTCTACAAGAGGGCAAACAATATATGCCTGATAACCCATATCAAGATGATTTCTTATAAACTCAAACATTGAACCTCGTTTGCTCGATTTTACTGCATAGGTTTCTATTTTCTGCCTTCCAGGTGGCAACTCATCAAGCATTGACACTTTCAGGTCACCAAAGAAAATCAGCGCAAGTGTTCGCGGAATAGGTGTTGCGGACATTACATAAACGTGAGGATTTTCACCTTTACTGCAAAGACCGGTCCTTTGTTTTACACCAAAACGATGCTGTTCGTCAGTTATAACAAGACCTAATCGGTCGAACTCAACATCCTCCTGAATAATGGCGTGAGTACCGATAATCAAATCTATTTCGCCATTTTTTAGCTTTTCTTTAATTTCCTTTTTTTCCTTTGCCTTTGTGCTACCAACGAGCAATTCACATTTGATTCCTGTGTTTTCAAAAAGCTTTACAAATGTTTCAAAATGCTGTGTTGCCAACACTTCGGTGGGAGCCATCAAAGCTGATTGCATACCATTTTTCGAAGCAGTGTAAACAATTGCTGCCGCAACAGCTGTTTTACCGCTGCCAACATCACCTTGTAAAAGTCTGTTCATCTGCTTTCCGCTCTGCATATCAGAAACAGCCTCTTCGACAGCTCTTTTCTGAGCATTTGTAGGGGAGAATGGTAAAATACCAAAAAATTCTTCTGTATAGTTTTCTTTTATAATATTGTTTGTTGTTATTTCTGTGTTTTCATTTTTAAGACAGAGCAGACTTAACTGCAAAATAAATAATTCGTCAAAAATAAGTCTGTCCCTTGCCCTTTGTAAAGAATCATCATCTTTTGGAAAATGAATATCTCTTATAGCAGTATCAAGAGAAACCAAACCATATCGATTTATAATGCTTTCCGGCAGATATTCCGGTATTTCATCAATGCTGCTCAATGCATTCTGTACTGCAGACTGAATTGTTTTGGACGCAATTTCTTTTGTCTGGGGATATATGGGTCGGATTTCCATGCTTTGTGATGTTTTCATAAACATTGGTGAAATCATCTCACGGGCAGAAAACTTACCTAAGGTGATTTTTCCGTAAAAAAGATACTCTTCTCCACTTTTCAGCATCTTATCTATATATTTATTATTAAAATAAGTTGCTGCAACAACGTCATCACCGTCTGTAATTGTTGCTTTTGCAATCGTCATTCCGCCACGCACACGTTCATTTTTTACCGGAAACATTACAGTGCCTTTGATACATACATTTTCACCTATAACACACTGTGCAATCGGTAAAATTTTACTCCAATCCTCATAAGCGCGAGGATAAAAACGCAAAAGTTCCCCGACTGTTGACACACCAATTGAGCGAAACGCCTTTGCACGGGTTTCGCCAATACCCTTGATGTATTTGATGTCATCGGAGAACTTCATAATTTCACCTTATATTCCACTGTATAAACTGTATGGCATTTCTTTAAGATTAAGCTTAATTTCATTGGATGTAAGAACATATCCTTTTCTGAAAACAACCGGAATAAACGGATAATACTCAGCAAATGTTTCGTAATATGTTGTTGCTGTTATCTCTCCGGCACGATATTTGAAATATTCCTTTGCAACCTCTTCATCCACATCTATTCCTGCACTCAAAACATTTCCTTCTGTAAAAAATCCTGAAATATCCATTGAGTAATCAAGCTTTACTTCACCAATATACATATCAAATGTTCCTGCTTTTATCTGTGCCATATAATCCTCAAAGGGCAATGCCTGGACTGTTATTAAAAATCCGCATTCATTCAAAGCATCCGCAATATTATAAGCTGCCGCTAAACGGAACTTGTTTTCTTTGTTTACTATAAGAGTAAAGGACAAAACATAGGCTCCGTTTGTTTTTGCATCACCCGAATCATTTGTATAACCACATCGGTCAATAATATTTCTTGCCAACTCTATGTCACCGGCAGTCTTAACCGCTGTAACTCCACCCGCCAAATTACTTGCAGGATTTATCGGAAGCTTTACCGGAGCAGCGTGACCCTGATATGAAGACAATGCAATCTTGTCACTATCAAGTCTTGCTGCGATGGCGTTTCTGATATATTGGTTAAGAGCACCATTTGCACTATTCAATCCAAGATACACCATATTGTTTAATTGTATATCGTTTTTCAACAATGAGGCTGTAGTATAATTACATTCAGACAAATCATCAAAAAACACATCCGTAACACCTATGGTTATGGCATTTTCAGCACTTTCCCTTGTGCCGATTGGTGAGAGACGAATTGCCTTTCCGCTATCAGAAATGCTTATAATTTTACTATCTGAGTAGTAATAGCTACCACTTCCTGTTGGTATAGCATCTTCATCATCGGCTGTACCGGATTTAACAATCGGGAAATCAAGCTTTCCATATACATATACATCGCTGTGAGTCAATGTGAAGTTAACTGTATACTGTCCGACTGCCTCAGCCGATTTAACACCGTTAAGACTTTCACCCCATGCATAGGAATCCTTTGCCTTATTAAACGAATATACTACATCTTCTGCTGTTATTGCCGGAAAACCTTTACAAGTAACACCCTGACGAATTTTTACGGTCGCAATATTTTCTGTTACTTGTATACTTTCTGCAACCACACCTTTTGCAATATATGTGCTATCTATTGAATAAAGCGGTTGAAACAACAATGCACATATATAAAGGTTTTCGTAACTTTGAGCAAAATACGGATTCAAGCCGTCTGCCTGATTATATGGCAAGGCAATTTTATCTGCATAAGAACTGCTGTTTTGCTGGGAAGCGGCTGACGAATCTTCTTTTTGCCCTGAACAAGCAGAAAAAAGCAGACAAATACTCAAAATCAATGCCACTATTCTGGTTGTTTTTTTCATCTGCTCACCTCACAGTTATTGCCTCAATTTCAACTGTTTTTCCACTATCTTTGTCAATGCAAAATACACAGCCTTGCATAAAACAAGGGGTATCAGCAGTTTCAAACATTGTAGAAAAGCCTTTTCTGAATTTTTCAATAATTATTTCTTTCTTTACTCCGAGAACGGATTCCTCCGGACCGGTCATACCCAAATCTGTAATGTATCCTGTTCCGTCGGATAAAATCTGAGCATCGGATGTCTGCACATGTGTATGCGTACCAAAAACCGCACTTACTTTTCCATCAAAAAAATATCCAAAAGCCTTTTTCTCAGCCGTAGCTTCAGCATGAAAATCCACCACAACAAGTTTTGTTTCTTTTTTGATTTCTTCCACTATCTTTTCTGCGGTTTCAAATGGGTCCGCATGACCATCAAGCCACACTCTTCCCAAAAGATTTATGACCCCGATTTTATATGAACCCTTGTCAATCATGTCATAACCTCGACCCCATACGCCCTTTCCGAAGTTAGCAGGTCGAATAATATTTTCCGTTTTATCAAGATAATCAAATATTTCTCGTCTTTTAAGAGAATGATTGCCTCCGGTTATAAAGTCTGCACCGCTTGTAAAAATATGTTCACAGGAATTCGGCAACATACCATTTCCGACTGCAGAATTTTCACCATTTACAATACAGATATCAATATTATTTTTCTTTTTATATTCCGGAAGTTTTTTGCGAAGGAAATCACAGCCGGATTGACCAACAACATCTCCCACACAAAGTATTTTAATTATGCGTGACATAGGCACACCGTTTCTATATATAGATTTAATTTATTTTGCCCCGAAGCCGTACTGACATCGGGGCATTGTTAGTTTTATTATTATTTTCCTCAAAGTGTTAAAAATCAGATGGATTTTTGCTTTTGAGACCGCAGGCTTACAGGTGTAAGTCAAGGGTGAAAAAGTGAAAATGCGCTGATTTTATCACTTTGCAAAGTCTATAACTCGGTTTTCACGAACTATATTAACCTTGATTTGTCCTGGATATTCAAGTTCTTCTTCAATCTTCTTTGCAATATCACGAGCAACAATAACCATCTTTTCATCAGATACTGTTTCCGGATTAACCATAATTCTGATTTCACGACCGGCCTGAATTGCAAAAGACTTTTCAACACCTTCAAAAGATGTTGCGATTTCCTCAAGTTTTTCAAGACGTTTAATGTAATTCTGAACATTTTCACGACGAGCACCAGGACGAGCTGCAGAAATAGCATCTGCTGCTTGAACAAGCACTGCAACAATTGTCTTTGCTTCAATTTCACCGTGGTGAGCTGCAATAGCATGAACAATCTTGTCGTTTTCCTTATATTTCTTGGCAGCTTCAACACCAAGTTCAATATGAGTACCTTCAAATTCACGGTCGAGAGCTTTACCAATATCGTGGAGAAGACCTGCTCGTTTAGCTTGTTTCACATCAGCACCAAGCTCCTGAGCCATAAGTCCTGCGATATATGAAACCTCGAGAGAGTGATTAAGCACATTCTGTCCGAAGCTTGTACGATATTTAAGCTTACCAAGTAATTTAACAAGTTCAGGATGAACGCCATTGACACCGGCATCAACAACTGCTCTTTCACCTGTCTGCTTGATTGTCTGTTCTACTTCACGCTTTGCTTTCTCGTACATTTCCTCAATACGAGCAGGATGAACACGACCATCCTGAATAAGCTTTTCGAGAGTAAGTCTCGCAATCTCACGACGAACAGGGTCAAAACTTGAAACTGTAATTGCTTCCGGAGTATCGTCAATAATAAGGTCAACACCTGTAATTGTTTCAAGAGTTCTGATGTTACGTCCTTCACGACCAATAATTCTACCCTTCATTTCATCGTTTGGAAGAGCAACAACAGAAACTGTAGCCTCTGTTACATGGTCAGCTGCACAACGCTGAATAGCACCTGTTATAATTTCACGTGCAAGATTATCACTTTCATCACGAGTTCTCTGTTCAAAATCAAGGATTTTGAGAGCCTTTTCATGAGTGAGTGACTCATCAAGTTCTTGCATAAGAAGAGCTTTTGCCTGTTCTTTTGAATAACCACTGATTTTTTCAAGCATTTCAAGTTGACTGCGTTTAATCATTTCAACTTCTTCAATTCTTGATTCAGCCGCTTTTATTTTTTCAGCAAGTGCTTCTTCTTTCTTTTCAAGATTTTCTGTTTTCTTGTCAAGATTTTCTTCTTTTTGTACGATTCTTCGTTCTTGTCTTTGTACCTCTGCGCGTCTTTCACGAAGCTCTTTATCAACTTCGTTTCTTAACTTGTGTATTTCATCTTTAGCCTCAAGAATAGCTTCTTTTTTCTTACTTTCAGCAGTCTGTACTGCCTGATTAACAATTCTTAATGCTTCTTCGTTAGCGGAGCCAATTTTAGCTTCTGCAACCTTTTTACGGTAAATACCACCGATTACAAAACCTAATACTCCAAATACAACAGCAGAGACAACGGCAATAACGACAGCCATACCTACATTAATCATAGGTTTGTCCCTCCTAATAATAAATATTTAATTTCGATATATATATAAATATGTAAAGAAATTAAGTTGAATTAGTATAGAAAAACTTTCCTCCATACTATCTCTACTATTCTACACAAAAAAAGACATCGTGTCAAGAATATACCAAGCAAATTTTGATTATTACATAATAAAAAAGCAGGGAAGATATTCATCTTCCCCGCTATAGTGTTTGAATTGCTTCTATTTATTTTTCGTAGTTTGCTGCTCTCTTGAAGAGTACTCTGAAGAAGCCTGCAAGTCTCTGTAAGAGCTTAGCATTTGCTGTTAATTCAACTGTATCAGATGTAATTTCGTTTCCGTCTGCATCAACTACTGTTGCAGTGAATGTTGTGATACCATCTGTACCTCTAACAACTTTCTTTGCTTCAACCTTAACTGAACCATCTTCATAAACTTCAACAATTTTGAAGTTTTCGTTATCAACTGTCCACTTAACTGTTACGCCTTCAGCAACTTCGCCTTCGAATACTGGGTGAAGGATAATAGTATCTCTTGCTCTTAAAGTTGTAACGCTTGGTGCAGCGATTTCGAATGTGAAGTCAACTGACAATGCAGGAACATAATCAGCATCATATGTAGCACCACATGTGTTACATGTGTATGTTGTATAACCCTGTGATGAGTATGTTGGTTTAGTTACAACTGCGTTGTCCTTACCATGGTCTGTTGTAGGAATTGTCTGCTGAACAACAGTCATATTCTGACACAAAGTACATTTTTCACCATCTGTTAAACCAGTTGATGTACATGTTGCAGGTTTGCCCGGAACAACAACTGTTGCAGGAGAACCGTCAGCATTCTTATGGTCAAATGAAGGAGTTTCTTCTCTGTAGTTATCACCACAAACTGAACATGTATACTTGATAATAGCAGTTCTTGTACATGTAGCTGTTCTTAAAACTTCTTCTGTGTATGAGTGACCTACAGCTTCAACTTCATCAGCTGTATATGTATCACCACAAACTGAACATGTGTATGTTGTGTAACCAGCTTCTGTACATGTAGGCTCTGTTACTACTGTTTCATAGTCATGATCTAAAGCTTCAACTTCGTCATCTGTATATGTGTCGCCACAAACTGAACATGTGTATGTTGTATAACCAGCTTCTGTACATGTTGGCTCTGTTACAACTGCATCATACTTATGTCCTTCTGCAGGAATTGTTGTTGTTTCTCTTGAGATTTCTTCGCCACATACTGAACAATAAACTACTGTGTCGTATGAACCATCATTTGTGCAATCAGCATCAACGCTGTTTTCAACTACTGGCTCACCATCTGTATGACCTGTTGCTGGAACTTCGTCATCTGTGTATGTGTCACCACAAGCACATGTATATGTTGTATAACCAGCTTCTGTACATGTTGGCTCTGTTACAACTGCATCATAGTCGTGACCTGTTGCAGGAACAACAGTTGTTTCTGTTACACCACAACCACAAGCCTTTGTTACATAACCATCTTCTGTACATGTAGCTGCTTTTTCGTCAACTACTGTTGCGTAAACGTGTTCGCCTGTTGCAGAAACAGCTATTGTTTCACGGCTGAGTTCTTCACCACATACTGAACAGTAAACTACTGAATCGTATGAACCATTATCATTACATGTAGCTGCAACTTCGTTTTCGACTACTGCTTCAGCTTCTGTATGGCCAAGAGCGTCAACTGCATCAGATGTGTAATTATCGCCACATACCGAACATGTGTATGTTGTGTAACCAGCTTCTGTACATGTAGCATCTGTTACATCTGTTTCATATTTATGAGCTGCAGGAATTGTAACATCTTCTGTTCTGTCTACTTTACCACAAACAGTACAAGTATATGTAACCTTCTTAAGACCATCTACTGTACATGTTTCTGCTGTAACAACTTCTTCAGAAGCTGTTGTGCTTGCGTGACCGTTTGCACATGGGTCTTCACCGATTGTAGCTGTAGCAATTGCCTGAGAAGCATCGATAGACGCTGCTGGAACTGTTGCTGTTGTTGTAGCATTACCTGGGTTCTTATAGTACTTCCATGATGTCTGAACTGGAGTACCTGTAAGAGAACCTGATGTGATAGCTGCATTAAGTGCTGTACCATCTGGAATTTCAGATGAAAGTACGAAACTGATTGTCATAATTGGTTCATCTGGATTAAAGTCTGAACCATTGAAACCAGCTTTTGTTGTACCTGTGTTTTCATGCCAACCACCAGTGTTCTTAGAAGCAACGAACTTAACGTAGTGGTCAAAGAGTGCCTGTTCTTCTGCTGTGTTAGCAGCAGTAACTTTAGGTGCAACAGTCGCTGCAAGCCAAGCAAGCTTGTTTTCTGATGCTGCTACATACCATGAATTAAATGTTTCATTTGTTGTTGAGTTTGCACAAAGGTCTGCAGCTGGGTTGTCTTCCTGTGTAATCTGAGCTGAATTAAGAGCGATAAGGAATGAACCTGTTGCAAATGAATAGCTATCATCGCCATCTAAATAGATGCT
>JAZSHP010000160.1:0-21392 GCA_045533355.1 Candidatus Fimenecus sp. | reverse complement strand
AATGTGATTGCAGAAGATACAGTTGAGATGTATTCGGATGCAGGTTTCTTACAAAAGATAATTGGCTTCTTCCGTTCAATATTCGGATTAACCAAAATACTTGAACAATAGTGTGCAAATAATTAACCCTCTATGGTACGCCATAGAGGGTTTTTAATATATTATTTGATTTTATCAGAAAACACTTACTTCTCCAATTGCAACATTTTCAGTGTATTTTTGTCCAACATAACCTGAATTAACAGTAAGAATAATGTAGTCTGTAATTACAGGTGAATTGAAATAGAATTCCTCAAATTCGCTTGATGCATATTCGTTGTAACTTGCAGTAAAGGTTTTTGATGTTCCATCACTGAATGTAAGAGTGAAATTTTTAACCTGACCATTACTTCTGAATATTTCTGTTTCCGGTTGGAAAAGATTTCCGTTAACCATCATAAAACCTGTAACACGGCTTTTTTCACGAAGATTAAAACGAATTTGAGCACCTGAACCGCCTGCCGCTGAAGTATTTACACACCAACAAGAATCATAGTAGCCATCAATTGTTTTTGTAGCACCGAATGAACGAGCAGTGTTAACATTTGAGGCTTCAAGTACTGTACCTTTCAAAGTGGTAGCTGAAACGATTTTGGGATTTGTTGAATATGTAGTATCCGGAACGGGTTCTCTGTTGAGCGGTTGTGTTGTTTCAGTAGTATTCTGTGTTCCTGTTTCAGTTGTTTCTTCATCATCTCTGAAAAGTATTTTTTTACCTTCACTGCTGCCGACTGCGAAGAAGGCAAAAGATGAAAAAATAACAAGTGCCATGAAAATTGCTAAAATCTTTTTCATGATATTTCCTCCAATAATGTGATAATTTTTATTTAAGATGATTATACTTTATTGAAATATATAAAGTCAAGATTAATAGAAACTTAACGAAAAAAGTAGACATAGTGTATATTATCTTAGTTATATTTACTTGAAAATTTTTATTTTATATGTTAACATAAAATATAACAAAGATTGGAGATGATATTATGAAAAAAATCAATAAGATTATATCGGTGATTTTATCATTAGTTATGATTTTATCAATTGTTCCAACAACTGTAAGTGCAGCAAAAATTACCGGAACATGTGGTGATAGTCTTGATTGGAGTTTTGATACCGCAACGGGTGAGTTGATAATTTCCGGTACAGGTGAAATGTATGACTATAACGACAGCAATTATCCGGGATGGGACCTTTATAAAACCGTTATTCAGAAGGTTACTATAAAATCCGGAGTTTCATCCATCGGTAATAATGCTTTTAATTTATGTACCAGTCTTCAGACTGTTGTTACTTCAAGAAACGTAAAAACAATTGGAGAATCAGCTTTTGCTAATTGTATCAACTTAACTAATATTTCGTTTGGCAGTAGCTTAAAGACAATTGGTAAGAGCGCATTCAGTTATTGTACTAAGCTTAGTGAAGTAACCCTTCCGATTGCCACAACAACAATTAGTGACTATGCTTTTTACCATTGTGAGGACCTTTCAAGTGTTACATTGCCTAATGCAGTTACTACAATTGGTAAAGAAGCGTTCGGATATTGTACCAAACTTTCAAGTATATCAATTCCAAAGAATGTAACTGCAATTGGTGACAATGCATTTGTTGCTTGCGAATCCCTTGCGAATATAACTGTTGATAGCGATAATGCTTATTATTCAAGTGATGCAAACGGAGTTATGTTCAATAAGGATAAGACAGACCTTATTCAATACACAACAGGTAATACAAGAACAGAATATCAAATTCCCGGTACTGTTACTGATGTTGCTCCGGGAGCATTCGCGTATAGCGTATATCTTACAAATCTTATAGTTCCGAAAAGTTTAACAAAAGTAGACGACGAAGCTTTTATGTATTGTATGTATCTTACTGATGTTTATTATGAAGGAACAGAAGCTGAGTGGAAGGCTATTTCAATAGGCACAGATAACGAATATTTACTTAATGCCAATATCCACTTTAATTATTGCCCACACGATTATAAAGAAGAAATAACAACTCCCGCAACACATTTAGCAGAAGGTATTAAGACATTTACTTGCAGTGCTTGCGGTGATGCTTACACAGAAGCAATTGAAAAAATCGCAGAGCATACTTATGTGCCTGTGGTAACTGACCCAACTTGTACAGAAAAGGGATACACAACATATACTTGTGAATGTAATGATACTTATGTTGATGATTATGTTGATGTGATTCCTCATGATTACAAGGAAGAAATTACAACACCTGCAACTCATTTAGCAGAAGGCGTTAAGACATTTATTTGTAGCGCTTGTGGTGATTCTTACACAGAAGTAATTGAAAAAATCGCAGAGCATACTTATGTCCCTGTAGTAACTGACCCAACTTGTATAGAAAAGGGTTATACAACATACACTTGTGAATGTAATGACACTTATGTTGATGATTATGTTGATGTGGTTCCTCATGATTACAAGGAAGAAATTACAACACCTGCAACACATTTAACCGAAGGTGTCAAGACATTTACTTGCAATGTTTGTGGTGACTCATATACAGAGGTTATTGCTATCTTGGTTAACCATCAGTTTGAGGCAGTGGTAACAGACCCGACTTGTACAGAACAAGGCTATACAACATATACTTGTATCTGTGGAGAAAGCTTCACTCGTGATTATGTGGATGCATTAGGTCATGTCGGAACAGGTGATGAGGTTTGTGATGTTTGTGGTGAAACAGTTGAAGCTGATGATTCAACAATTTGTTTCTGCCTTTGTCATAGCACAGGATATTTGAAGATATTCTTTGAAATTATACTCTTCTTCCAGAGCTTTTTCGGTATGAATAAGAGCTGCGCTTGTGGTGTAGTGCATTATTAATTAAATATATAGCCCAAAGACGGAGTCTTCCAAGACTCCGTTTTTTGCATTTCAAATTATAATTTGTCGGGGAAGTTTGATTATTTAAATGGTTATGAATCGTAGGGGACGATGCCCACATCGTCCCGTTCCAAAGTGTGCTGTTAACCGACTGCGGGACGATGTGGGCATCGTCCCCTACATCTATAACTATATTGGTTATATTTTATAATCGCAACGCAGTTCCAAAATTCTGCATTCTAAATTCTGAACTCTGCATTCATCCCGACAAACTCCAATTTGACTATTGTTTACACTTGAAACAAATGACAAAATATGTTAATATCAAAATATCATATTTTAGGAGATGAATTTTATGCGAAAGACATATAAATTTTTATCTGTATTTTTGGCAGTCTTAATGATATTTTCTATAATTCCAATCACAGCAAGTGCAGCCACATCCGGTAAATGTGGTGATAATCTCACATGGACATTTGATGACTCCACAGACACCCTCACAATCTCCGGCACAGGTGAGATGTATGATTACAATGGTTCTGATTTGAATAATGGTCCATGGAAAAATTACCGAGAAAAATGTAAAACGATTATTGTAAATAATGGAGTAACGAAAATCGGACAAGATGCATTCAGGTGGTTTTTAAATGTCACAAATATAACACTTCCAGATAGTCTTATCATAATTGATGAGTATGCATTTGAGTATTGTGATAGCCTCACAAGTGTAACAATCCCAAATAGTGTAACAACAATCGGCAAGGATGCTTTTTCCGGTTGTAATTCTCTTAAAAGTATAGTGATTCCCGACAGTGTAGTAACAATTGGTGTTCACGCTTTTTCATATTGTAATAGTCTGGAAAGTGTAACGATTGGTAATGGCATAACAACAATTGGAGACTATGCGTTTTACAGTTGTGACGAACTCTCGGATGTAACACTTGGTAACAATATAAAAACAATCGGAAGATATGCATTTGGTTACTGTATAGGTCTTGAAATCATACAAATTCCTGATAGTGTAACATCACTTGGTGATTATGCTTTTGATACTTGTTCTGCTCTTACAAGTGTAATTTTGGGAAATGGTCTAACAACAATAGGTAGAATGACTTTTTTTCTATGCAAAAGTTTAGAGAGTATTACAATTCCTGACAGCGTAACAACAATCGGTTATTCTGCATTTGATACTTGCAGCGGTCTTACTAATGTAACACTTGGCAATGGTTTAACAACCATTGACTCCCGAGCATTCCAAAGCTGCTCAAGTCTAAAAGAGATAACAATTCCCGATAGTGTAAGCAAAATAGGTGAAGGCGCTTTTAATAGCTGTTCAAATATTACAGAGTTCAAAGTAGGCAATGACAATAAATACTTTTCAAGTGATGATAATGGTGTGTTATTTAATAAGGATAAAACCATTCTTATACAATATCCTATTGGCCACACAAGAGTAAACTACAAGATTCCTGACGGTGTGACAACAATAGGATACAGTTCGTTTTATAATTGTAATAAGTTAGAAAGCATAACAATTCCTGATACTGTTGTAAAAATTAACGATTGGGCATGTTGCTTCGGCTCTTCCTTCAAAGAAGTTTTTTATTTAGGTACAGAAGAGGATTGGAATATGATTTCTGTTGGTTCTTATAATGAGTCATTAAAGAATGCAACAATTCATTACAAGGAACTACCATCAGGTAAATGCGGTTATAACCTTACTTGGGTATTGGATGAATCCACAGGTGTATTAACGATTTCTGGTACAGGGGATATGTTTGACTACTCTATCTATGGTGGGCCTTGGAACGAACACAAGTCCAACATAAAAGAAGTAGTTATCAATGATGGTGTAACATCAATTGGACAAAAAGCATTTATTTACCATTCAAACATAACAAATGTTACATTACCTGATAGTTTAGAGGTAATCGATGAGAGTGCTTTTTATTATTGTTCTAGTTTATCAGATATAACAATACCTGATAGTGTTAAATCAATTGGTAGTGGTGCATTTTTCGCTTGTGAGAGTCTTACAGGAATAAGAATCCCTAATGGAATCAAAACGATTAATCAGGGATTATTTGTGAGTTGTATAAATCTTGTAGAAGTAGTACTTCTTGAAAGTGTGACACATATTGACGATAGGGCATTTCAATATTGTGGAAATCTTACAGACGTTTATTATTTAGGAACCGAAGAACAATGGAAAACTATTACAATTGATTCTGATAACGGATATTTGCTCAATGCAAGAATTCACTTTAATAATTGTGGTGGATTTTATAAAGAATCCACGAACTTACCAACTTGTACAGAGAGTGGATACACAATATATTCATGTTCTTGTGGATACATATATATGAATGATGAAGTTTCTGCACTTGGTCATACACCTGCAAATGCAGTTGAAGAAAACTATGTTGCTCCTACTTGTACAGAAAATGGTAGTAAAGATGTAGTTGTTTATTGTTCAGTATGTAAAGAAGAAATCAGTAGAGAAACTGAAACTCTTGAAGTAACAGGTCATAGTTATACATCAGAAATCACAACACCAGCAACACATTTAACAACAGGTGTTGAAACATTTACTTGTGCAATTTGTAATGATACATACACAGAATCAATCGCAAAGACTGAAAAACACAATTATGAGTCAGTTGTAACTCCACCAACTTGTACACAACAAGGTTACACAACCTATACTTGTGAGTGTGGTGATAGTTATAAAGTTGACTACACAAATTCAACGGGTCACAAACTTGAATGGGTTGTATTATCCGTTGCAAGCTGTAACACAAATGGTGTTGAACACGGATATTGTGAAAACTGTTCTTATTATGAAGTAAAAACAACTCCAATGACAGACCATCAGCATAAAGCTGTTGTAACTGCTCCAACTTGCACAGAGCAAGGTTATACAACCTACACTTGCGAATGTGGTGACAGTTATGTTTCTGATTATGTAAACGCGCTCGGTCATACTTCTGCAAATGCAGTAGAAGAAAACTATGTTGCGCCTACTTGTACAGAAAATGGTAGTAAAGATATAGTTATTTACTGTTCAGTATGCGATGAAGAAATCAGTCGTGAAACTGAAACTCTCGATACAACAGGCCACGCCGACAATGACGGTGACGGATATTGTGATGCTGATAACGAACTTCTCGACCCTACAGTTGAGTGTGAATGTAATTGCCACAAATCAGGTATTTCAAAATTCTTCTTCAACTTAATTCTTTTCTTCCAGAAACTTTTCGGCTCAAACGAAGTTTGTAGTTGTGGAGTAGCTCACTATTAATCGATTGTTTGATAAAAAACTTTTATATGACTCCCTGAAAAGGGAGTCGTTTTTTTAATAATTTCATATTTACCCTTGAAAAAAATTTAATATAAGTATAAAATATAATGTATTATTGTAAATCTACAAATTTGTAGGAGGACTCGTTATGAACTTGAGAAGTGAAAATGTTTTAAGAGGTGTTGAGAGAGCGCCTAACAGAAGCCTTTTCTATGCAATGGGCTATACTAAAGAAGAACTTGAAAGACCATTGATTGCAGTTGTGTCTGCACACAGTGAAATCGTTCCCGGTCATATTCATCTTGATAAAATTACAGAAGCTGTAAAAGCAGGTGTTCGTATGGCAGGTGGTACTCCTGTTATGGTTCCTGCAATCGGCGTTTGTGATGGTATCGCTATGGGTCATGTTGGTATGAAATACTCACTTGCATCCCGTGAACTTATTGCTGACAGCGTTGAAACAATGATTATGGCACACGGATTTGACGGTGCTGTACTTGTTCCTAACTGTGACAAGATTGTTCCCGGTATGATTATGGCTGCAGTTCGTCTTAATATCCCTGCTGTTGTTTGTTCAGGCGGACCTATGATGTCAGGTCTTATTGATGGCGTTGAAACATCTCTTTCAAAAATGTTCGAAGCAGTAGGTTCAAGAAAGGCAAATATTATCGATGACTGTAAACTTCTTGAATTTGAAGAAAATGTTTGTCCTGGTTGTGGTTCTTGTTCAGGTATGTATACAGCAAACTCAATGAACTGTCTTGCAGAAGCAGTTGGTATTGCACTTCCGGGTAACGGTACTATTCCTGCAGTACATAGTGGTCGTATTCAGCTTGCAAAGCACGCAGGTATGGCAATTATGAACCTTGTTGAAAAGGATATCAAAGCTCGAGATATCATTAATGAAAAGTCAATCCGTAATGCTCTTGCTTGTGATATGGCTCTTGGTTGTTCATCAAACAGTGTTCTTCATCTTCTTGCTATTGCTAACGAAGCTGGTGTCCCTGTTGACCTTAAGATGTTCAATGAAATCAGTGCAAAAGTTCCTAATCTTTGCCACTTAGCGCCTGCAGGTGGAACTCATATGCACGACCTTAATAACGCAGGTGGTATTCCTGCTGTTCAGGCTGAACTTGCAAAGAAAGACCTTCTTGACTTGTCACTTATCACAGCAACAGGTAAAACTGTCGGTGAAAATATTAAAGGTGCATATATTAAGAATACAGATGCAATCCGTCCTATTGATAATCCATATAGTGAAACTGGTGGTATTGCAATTCTTTGGGGTAATATTGCAAAGGACGGCTGCGTAGTTAAGCGTTCAGCAGTTGCTCCTGAAATGCTTGTTCATTCAGGTCCTGCAAGAGTGTTTGACTCTGAAGATGCTGCTATTGATGCAATTTACAATGGCAAAATCGTTGATGGTGATGTTGTTGTTATCCGTTACGAAGGTCCTGTTGGAGGTCCTGGTATGAGAGAAATGCTCAACCCAACATCAGCACTTGCAGGTATGAAGCTCGATAAGACAGTAGCGTTAATTACAGACGGTCGTTTCAGCGGTGCATCTCGTGGTGCTTCAATCGGTCACGTTTCACCTGAAGCTGCTGCAGGTGGTGAAATCGGTCTTATCTATGAAGGCGATATTATCGAAATCGATATCCCTGCAAGCAAGATTAATGTTCAGGTTTCAGATGAAGAGCTTGATAACAGAAGAAAATCTTATGTTAAGCCTGAGCCAAATGTTAAGTCAGGTTGGCTTGCTCGTTATTCAACACTTGTTTCATCTGCAAAAGATGGTGCAGTTATGAAAAAGGTGTTTTAAATAAAGGAGAATATAGATGCCTAAATTAGTTAAAATCAAATCACAGTTAAAACAGAATAAGAATAAAACTTTTTGGATTACCATTCTTATCCTTGCATTGTCTGTGTGCTTTTTTGTAACAGGTTGCGGACTTCTTGTTTCCGCATTGATTAAACAGATAACTCTTAATATTGCAATCCCTGTTGTTTTGATTGTTATTTCATTGGCTTTATTCCTTGCTTTCCTTATTAATCGCAAAAAGTTTTATGTTCTCAAAGCAGGTGTTCGTGGTGAAGACAGTGCACTTGATGTTTTGAAAAAACTGCCTAAGGAATACACAATTATTTCTAATCCGGTAATTCTCAACAGGGGAATTTCACTTGAACTTGATTTCGTTGTTATAGGTAAAAATGGTGTTTTCATTGTTGAAGCAAAAAATCATCGTGGTATTATCAGCGGAAAAACATCCAAGTCAAGCTGGAAACAGATTAAACACGGTAAAAATGATAAGGTCTATGAAAAGGAAATTGATAATCCTGTAAAACAGAGCTTCCGTCAAGGTAAAAGAATGCAGGAGTTATTCAGAGATTTCGACATCTTTGCAGGTGTTTATCCTGTGTTGTACTTTGCAGACAGTAAAACAGAATTAAAAATAACTGACGATGCTGACCTTAATGTTCCTATTTTCAAAAAGGAAAAAGATTTGCTCGATTATATCCAGAATACAAAGGGAAGAGAAACTGTAAGCAAGGAAGAACTTGCAAAAATCATTCGCTTTTTCAAAAGATAACATATTGTCCATAATACCCACATATATTTAAGTGGTGATATTATGGACAATAATTTTTATGAGAAAAATCCTTTAAGAAGCAGAAAAGAAGAAAAAGAACCTAATGTGATGCTTAAAGTAATTGTTGTTCAACTCATTTTATCACTTGCAATTTCCGGAATACTCTTTGCAGTCTGCAGGAGAGAAAGTGAGTTGTCACATAATATTAAAAATTTTTACGGTGAAATATGCAAAACTGATATAGCAGTTTCAAGTCTTTTTACTGAGTTTAAAAATGTAGTAAAACAAACCTTTTCACCAAATGTTATTGAAGAAACAACAGAAGAAACAAAGGAAACAGGAGAAGAATAACTTATCTCCTGTTTTTTCTGTAATAGGTATTGTATTATGACCTTTAATGTTTTTGGAATACAAGTAGAAATCACATTTCTTTTTGTAGCATTTATATCCTTTGTTATTTCATTGAAAGCACCCTCAAATGTGATTATGACGATTGTTTCATCGATGTTTCACGAGTCAGGTCATCTTTTAATTATGCTTCTTCTTGACAATAAACCTGAAAAGTTGAGGTTTGAGCTGACGGGAATTAATATTATAAGAAAACAAGACATAAAGATAAGCACAAAAAATGAAGTATTGATTTCCCTTGGCGGACCATTAATAAATTTGATTATTGTTATTATCTGTTGTGCTTTTTTGCTTTATTATAATAGTGATAAAATCTTAACTTTTGCGTGTATAAATCTCATACTTATGATTTTTAACCTTCTGCCAATAAAAAAGTTAGATGGTGCTGCTGTTTTGTTTTATTTGTTGTCCGGGAAATATAATTTCTTGGTTTGTTCAAAAATTCTAAAGTTAACCTCGGCGGTTTTTATTGCAATCATATTTGTTTGGGGAGTATATGTTTTTATAAGCAGTAAATATAATTTTTCTTTGATTATTATTGCAATTTTTCTCTTTCTTTCACTCTTTACTGATAATGAATATTGAAATAAAATATAATTTATAGTAAAATATAATGAATAACTTTTTGTGAGGTCAATTATGGTAAAAAAAGAAGTTGAAAAACTGTTAAAAAAAGTTCAGAAGCCTGCAAGATATACAGGCGGAGAGCTTAACAGCGTTATTAAAAATAAAGAAGATGTAAAACTCAGATATGCTTTCTGTTTCCCTGATAATTATGAAATCGGTATGTCACATCTTGGCATGAAAATCCTTTACAGCGTTGTTAACGAGAGAAATGACGCTTGGTGTGAACGCGTTTTTGCTCCATGGGAAGATATGGAATCACTTATGCGTGAAAACAATATTAAACTCTATGCTCTTGAAAGTGGAGATAGCCTTGATGAGTTTGATTTAATCGGCTTTTCATTACAATATGAGTTGAGTTATACAAATGTACTTAATATGCTTGATTTGGGCGGTGTTCCTGTTCTTAAAAAAGACAGAACAAGCCTTACACCTATCGTTATCGCAGGTGGACCATGTGCGTGTAATGCCGAACCAATGGTTGATTTCGTTGACATTTTCTTGCCCGGAGAAGGCGAGGAGGTAACAAATGACCTTGTTGATTTGCTTATTAAACACAAGGAATTAGGCTCAACAAAACTTGAATTTTTAAAGGAAGCTGCTCAGATTCAGGGTGTTTATGTGCCTGAATTTTATGATGTTAAGTATAACGAAGACGGAACAATTAAATCAATTGATAACACAGAAAATGCTCCTGAAAAAGTAACGAAGAGAATTGTATCAGACCTTGATAATGCACATTATCCAAAGGATTTCATTGTGCCTTTTATTGATGTTGTACAGGACAGAACAGTTGGTGAAGTATTTCGAGGATGTACCCGTGGTTGCCGTTTCTGTCAGGCTTGTTTTATTACACGACCAATCCGTGAAAAATCACCTGAAGTCATCAATGAACAATGTCGCAGTATAAGTAATGCAACAGGATATGATGAAATTTCACTTTGCTCACTTTCTACAAGTGACTATACTAAAATTGAACAGCTTATCCCTATGCTTTTTGATTGGGCATTAAAGGAAAATATCAATGTTTCATTACCATCTTTACGTGTTGATAATTTCTCTGATGAACTTATGGAAGAACTCAAAAAAGTCCGTCGAAGTGGTCTGACCTTTGCTCCTGAGGCAGGTACACAGCGTCTTCGTGATGCTATCAATAAAAATGTAACCGAAGAAGAGGTTTTAAGAACTGCACTTAAGGCTTTTGACGGTGGATGGACAAGCGTTAAGCTTTACTTTATGATGGGACTTCCTACAGAAACTCTTGATGATATTAAGGGTATTGCTGACCTTGCACAAAAGGTTGTTGATACATTTTATCGCAATCCTAATAAGCCAAAGGGTAAGGGTGTTCAGGTAAGTGTGAGCTGTGCGTCATTTGTACCAAAACCATTTACACCATTCCAGTGGGAACCACAGGATACTATGGAAAGTCTTACTGAAAAGCAAAAGCATTTGTTAAGCAGTACAACCAGCCGTAAAATCACAATCAGTTATCATCAGTCAGAAACATCAGTCCTTGAGGGTGTTTTTGCCCGTGGTGACCGCCGTCTTGGAGAAGTGATTTATAAAGCGTGGCAAAAGGGATGTAGATTTGACGCCTGGGATGAATTTTTTGATTTCTCAAAATGGTCAGAAGCATTCAATGAATGTGGCTTGACAACAGAGTTTTATGCAAATCGTCGCAGAGAATATGACGAGATTTTACCTTGGGATGTTATGGATTACGGTATCCGTAAGGAATTCCTTATAGAAGAAAATAAAAAAGCTCATAAGAGTGAAACAACTCCACAATGCAGAATTAAATGTTCTGCTTGTGGTGCAAATAAATTGAATGGAGGTAAATGTGATGCCAGAAGTTAAAAAATGGGCTATGGATGTACGAATGTCCTTTCAGAAAACAGGTATGGCAAAGTTTATCTCACACCTTGATACAGTTCGTTGTATTACAAGAGCAATGAAGCGTGCTTGTGTGCCAATCTGGTTTACGGAAGGGTTTAACCCTCATGCATTCCTGACTTTTGCAATGCCTCTTTCATTGGGATTTGAAAGTCTTTGTGAAACTGTAGATTTCCGACTTATGGAAGAAGTTGACCTCAATGAGTTGACAAAAAGAATTAATGATGCTTTGCCTGTTGATATGACAGTCAAGGAGATTTATGTTTATAATACTTCTCCAAACGACATCCGTTGGGCAGAATACAAAATTATTTTCAATAATCCTGATAATTGTTTAATAGAAAAAGCAGAATCAATTTTATCTGCTGATGAAATTCTTGTTCTGAAAAAAGGAAAACAGGGCAGAAAGAAAGTAGAAAAAGAAGTTAATATCAAAGAACATATTAAGTCTTTTGAACTGAACGAAGATAATGGTAAGCTTATTTTAAATACAGTTCTCTCTTCGGGAACAAGCATAAATATTAACCCAATGCTTTTAATTGGTGCTTTGGTTAAGGATACTGAAACTGATGAGCAGGATGTTGATATAATTAAAGTTCAATCTTACAAAGAAAATATGGAAGCATTTAAATAATGGCGACGTTATTAGTAATTATTATCTTCGTTACATATATAGGCCTCGGTATTCCTGATTCCCTTTTTGGTACAGCTTGGCCGGCAATATATACCGAAATGAACCTGCCAATTTCATATTCGAATTTTGTAACGGGTCTTATGTATTGTGGCACAATTATTTCGAGTCTTTTAAGTGCAAGACTTACTAAAAGAATGGGAACACCTCTTGTTGTAGCAATTAGTACAGCATTGACAGCTGTTGCTATTTTGGGATTTTCACTTTCCGAAAATATGCTTATGCTCTGCATGCTTGCAATTCCATTAGGACTCGGTGCAGGTGCTATTGATAATGTGTTGAACACTTATGTTGCTCTTAATTATAAAGCAACTCATGTGAATTTTCTGCATTGCTCTTATGGTGTTGGGGTAACACTTAGTCCGTTTTTGATGTCCTTTGCACTAAAACAAAGCAATAATTGGCAGGGTGGATACAGAACAATGTTTTTCTTCCAACTTGCCCTTACAATAATGTGCTTTATATCAATTCCAATATGGAGAAAGGTTAAAGAACAAAAAGCAGAGGAAGATGAAACGAGAGTAGTTTCTGTTCCCGAACTTTTAAAAATTCCGATTGCTCGTTCAAGCCTTGTGATATATTATGGGTCTTGTGCAATTGAGTCAGTTTGCCTTGCGTGGGGTAGCACTTTCCTTGTTAATTCAAAAGGACTTACTCCTGACAAAGCTGCCGGTATGATAACTTTTTACTTTATCGGAATGACTGTGGGAAGATTTTTGTCCGGTATTGTTTCAAATAAAGTTTCTCCTAAAAAGATTATAGTTTTTGGTGAAATAATTGTTCTGATTGCAATTATTCTTACATTCTCAAAGAGTCCGATAATTGCAACTGTTGGGTTAACTATGATAGGCATTGGAAATGGTCCTGTATTTCCTAATATGACACATTTAACACCTAATCATATGGGTAGAGATATTTCACAATCTTTTATAGGGTTACAGGGTGCAGTGTCATACGGAA
Organism: Candidatus Fimenecus sp.; assembly: GCA_045533355.1. Classification (GTDB taxonomy): domain Bacteria; phylum Bacillota; class Clostridia; order Oscillospirales; family Acutalibacteraceae; genus Fimenecus. Next base: position 8,036 of record JAZSHP010000160.1, on the reverse strand, counting down.
GTATATTGATTTCACCAATACTTTTTGGCTTACTTGCAGAGAATCTTTCTACAGATATTTTCACTACATTCCAACTAATTGCATTTATAATGACAGTAACATCTACTTTTGTTATGATAAAACAATCAAAACAAACTCAACTAATGGTTGAAAAATAAAAAATCAACTTTTGTTACATTTACTTTTTGAAACTTTGACCATACAATGCAGTTGAAACCGGTTTGAATTTTTTCAAGGAGAGATTTTTAAGATGAAAAAAACAATTGGAAAGAAACTTTACGAGCTAAGAAAACAATCAGGCTTTACTCAGGATTATGTCGCTGAAAAGTTAGGTGTATCTGCACAAGCAGTTTCAAAATGGGAAAACGATATTGCTTGTCCTGATATAATGACTTTACCAAAGATTGCAGAGCTGTATGGAATAACTATTGATGAACTCTTTAAAAATGAAGAAGTGAAATCAAATGTTAAATATGAAGAGCCTGAACATATTATCGAAGAAGATTTAGTGTTACGAGTATATGTTGATACTGTTAATGGTGATAAAGTTAAGGTTACATTACCATATTTGGTAGTAAAAGAATTTGTAAAAGCAGGAAAAAATATTTCCGCAGTTGTAGGTGGCACAGTCGTATCAGGTGTTGATTTGAGTGGCGTGGATTTTGATGTAATATTCAAAATGGTATCGAATGGTATTCTTGGAGAAATCGTGAATGTACAGACTCAAAACAATGATGTTATTAGGGTGGTTGTGGAGAAATGAAAATAAACTACTCAATCAACTATACGGTTAAAACTATAAAAATACCTAATGCTTTTTTGTTCAATAGGTTTTTATTTGGAATATTAAAATTGTTTATATTTGCAAAGAGTTTTGTGTTTCTTAAGATAAAATATAAACAAATAAAACCTGTTCTTAAAATGGCAAAGAATTATAGTGATTTTGAAATAGTGAATGTGAAGAGTCGCCAAGGTTATGAGATAAGAATTTTATTATAAAAAATTCAAAAAACTCTTGCAATTCCTATTGACTTGTGATATTATATTTGAGCATTTGTGGGAAACTGCAAAAAAATAACTATTATCTCGGGTGGTCCTCTGCTGAACTTCGGTACGAACACTTGAAAAATTTTTATCGGAGGTTAGTTATGGACGCATTAAAATTGATGACAGAGGGTTGCCTCAAAGAAGCAAACCCAGCAATCAGAGTCGGTGACGTTGTTAAAGTACACGTTAAGATTCGTGAAGGCGAAAGAGAAAGAATTCAGGTATTTGAAGGAACAATCATTGCTCGCAAGGGTGCTGGTGTTTCTGAAACATTCACAGTACGTCGTGTATCATACGGTGTTGGTGTTGAAAGAGTATTCCCTGTAAATTCACCAAACGTTGCAAAGGTAGAGACAATCAGACGCGGTAAGGTTCGCAGAAGCAAGCTCTATTATCTTCGTGACAGAGTTGGTAAGGCTGCTAAGGTTAAAGAGCAGATATAATCGAATCGCCAAGATGCCAACAAGGCAGAGAGCAATCTCTGCTTTTTGTTTATCAAAAGGAGAATTACAATGGATTGGACCGAAATTAAAATAGAAATAGATGCTGAAAATATTGACCGTGCAGCTGATATCGCAAGTATGGCTGTGCCTTATGGTATTTATATTGAAGATTATCGCACACTTGAGCAAGAAGCATGGGAAATTGCTAATATCGACCTTATTGACGAAGAATTACTTGCAAAGGACAGAACAAAGGGCTGTGTGCATATTTATATTTCCCCTGAGGAAAACTATAAGGAAGCAATTTCATTTTTAACAGAGAGATATGAAAGTGAAAAAATTCCTCATACAATTGAGTATAAACCATGCAGAAATGAAGATTGGGAAAACAATTGGAAAGAATATTTTAAACCAATGAAAATAGGTGAAAAACTTCTCATTCGTCCTCTTTGGATTGATGATTATGATGCAGAGGGCAGAGCAGTATTGAGTATTGAACCCGGTCTTGCATTTGGTAGCGGTGGACATAATACAACTCGTCTTTGTCTTGAAACACTTGAAAAGCATGTGAAAACAGGTGACAGTGTTCTTGACTGTGGTTGCGGTAGTGGTATTTTATCAGTTGCATCTCTGTTAATGGGTGCTGATAATGCAACAGGTGTTGATATCGATAAGCTTGCTGTTAAAACTGCTATCGAAAACGGTAAGGTAAATGGTTTTGAAGCACCAAAATATAACATTCTCAACGGAAACCTTGTTGATAAGGTAACAGGAACTTTTGATGTTGTTGTTGCAAATATCGTTGCTGATATTATTATTCTTTTTTCATCACAGGTTGGAGAATTCTTGAAAGACGACGGTGTTTTCATCACATCAGGTATAATTGAGCCTCGTGAAGAAGAGGTAACAAAGGCATTCCACGAAAATAACTTCGAAATCGTTGAAAGATACGAAGATGGTGGATGGCTCTGCTTTGTATGTAAAAAGAAATAAGGTGTAACTATGCTTTTTATTGAATATCCTAAATGTACAACCTGTCAGAAAGCTAAAAAGTTTTTATTTGATAATAATGTCAGCTTTACAGAACGTCATATTAAGGAAGATAATCCGACTTATGATGAATTAAAACTTTGGTATGAAAAAAGCGGTTTGCCGTTAAAGAAATTTTTCAATACAAGCGGACTTTTATATAAATCTATGGATTTGAAAAATAAAATTCCCGAAATGAGTGAAGACGAGCAGTTAAAGCTTCTCTCAACTGATGGTATGCTTGTAAAAAGACCGATATTAATTACAGATACCAAAATTCTTGTAGGTTTTCGTGAAAACGAATGGCTCGAGGCAATAAAATAACTTATTTACCGTCTCTTATGGGACGGTTTTTCTTTTTGTGTTGAAAAAATAAACAATTTCAAATATAATAAAGAAAAGGAGTGGTTTTATGAAAAAATTAATTTCACTTTTGCTTGTATTTGTGATGATATTCACCATGTTCGGATGCTCAGCAAACATAGTAAAATCGTTAGAAGAATATGAGAATTCAAATTCAAAAGAAATGAGTTTTATATCTGCTAAAGATGGTTGTCTTGTTAATGAAAATGGTGAAGAAATCGTTCTTAAAGGTGTAAATTTAGGTAACTGGCTCTTGTGGGAAACATGGATGGGTTTTGTACCTGAATATACTGACGATTGGGCTTATTTCGACACTCTTGAAGTGCTCATTGAAAGATTCGGTGAAGAAAAAACAGAGAAAATCGTAAAGACTTTTGAGGATGCTTTTATAACAGAAGATGATATCCGACAAATTGAAAAATTAGGCTTTAATTGTGTTCGTGTTCCATTCTGGTATCGTAACTTTATGACAGAAGATTTAGAATGGCTCACAGAAAATCACGATAATAACCGAGGTTTCCAAAAACTTGATTGGCTTATTTCAAACTGCGAAAAATATGGGGTTTATGTAATGCTTGATTTACATGGAGCACCCGGTGGTCAAAGTAAAAATCATTGCACAGGTAAAGCTGGACGAAACGAGCTTTATGAAAATGAAGAAATGATGAATGCTACCGTTGAACTTTGGTGTGAAATTGCAAAGCGTTATAAGGATAATAAAACTGTTGTAGCTTATGACCTTTTAAATGAGCCGCAGAACAATGGCGGTTATGACGGTGACTATTCTTGGGCTGCAGAAAGTGAAGATGCAGTGTCCCGAACAAACAAAGCCTATGATATCCTTTATAAAGCAATAAGAGAGATTGACAAAAATCATATAATATCCTTTGAAGGTGTTTGGTCAACAACAGTTTTGCCCGACCCAAATGAACTGGGTTATGAAAATATGCTTTACCAGTTGCATTTGTATGACAGTGATAAAGGTATGATTCGCTATCGTGTAAAGGAATTGAAAACTGCTCGAAAAGACTGGGGCGTTGCAGTAGTTGTTGGTGAATACAACAATCACGAGTGTGAAGAGTATGCACAGAAGCAATATGCAAAAAATGACATCAGCAGAATCAAATGGAATTATAAAACTTATAATGCAGGTGAACAGTGGGGCATTTTTAATAAAGATGTAGAAAGAATCGACATTAAAACTGCATCTTATGAAGAAATAATCTCATTTATTGTTGAGAATGCAAAAACCGAAACATTTAGTTTTAATGCAGAAGAAATGGCAATTCTAAGATAGTTTTTATTGATTATTCCTTTTAATAATGATATAATTTATAAGATATATACTCATATAAGGAGTTGGGAAATTTGGATATTCAGGCAATAAAAAATACAATTGAAAACGGCAATGCTGTCCTTGGCATTGAAATGGGTTCAACAAGAATTAAAGCCGTTTTGATTGATGAAAAACATAATCCGATTGTAAGTGGTGCTCACGGTTGGGAAAACCGTTTTGAAAACGGTGTCTGGACATACCGTATGGATGATGTTTGGACGGGACTTCAGGATGCTTATAAAAACCTTAAAGCAGAGGTTTTTGAAAAGTATGGTGTTAAGCTTACAAAAGTAAAATCAATGGGCTTTTCAGCTATGATGCACGGTTATCTTCCATTTGATAAAGACGGAAAACAGTTAGCAGAGTTCAGAACTTGGAGAAATACAATTACTGAACAGGCTGCAGCAGAACTTACTGAACTTTTCAAATTCAATGTTCCTCAGCGTTGGAGTATTGCTCATCTTTATCAGGCAATTCTCAATGGTGAAGACCATCTTCCACAGATTGACTTTTTAACTACACTTGAGGGATATGTTCATTGGATGCTCACAGGTGAAAAGGTAATCGGTATCGGTGAAGCAGCAGGTATGTTCCCGATTGACAGCACAAAGAACTGCTATGACGAAAAAATGGTAGCTGATTTTGATGCGAAGATTCAGGATAAAGGATTCAGTTGGAAACTTCTTGACATATTGCCAAAAATCCTTGTTGCAGGTGATAATGCAGGTGTACTTACACAGAAAGGTGCATTACTTCTTGACCCAACAGGTGAGTTAGAATCAGGTTGTCCTCTTTGCCCACCTGAAGGTGATGCAGGTACAGGAATGGTTGCAACAAACAGTGTTGCATCAAAAACAGGTAACATTTCAGCGGGTACATCAATTTTCGGTATGATTGTCCTTGATAAAGCACTTTCAGATGTTTATACTGAAATTGATATGGTTACAACACCAACAGGTAAGCCTGTCGCTATGGTTCATTGTAATACTTGTACATCTGATTTGGATGCTTATGTAAAGCTCTTTGCAGAGGTTCTTGCAAATTCAGGCGTTGAAGTTAATAAACCTGCACTTTACGATATGCTTTATGCAGAGGCACTTAAAGGTGATGCCGATTGTAATGGAATTATCAGCTTTAACTATTATTCAGGTGAGCCTGTAACAGATACTGCAGAAGGCAGACCATTATTAGTCAGAATGCCTGATACTAAATTCAGCCTTGCAAACTTTATGAGAGCACAGCTCTATGGTACAATGGCAACACTTCGTCTTGGTATGAATATTCTTTTCGATAAAGAAAATGTTCAGATAGAAAAACTTTTAGGTCACGGTGGTCTTTTCAAGACTCCTGTTGTTGGACAAAAACTTATGGCAGGGGCCCTCAATACTCCTGTTGCTGTTATGGAAACAGCAGGTGAGGGCGGTGCTTGGGGTATTGCTCTTCTTGCAGCGTATATGGTTAATAAGGGTGAAAATGAACCACTTGAAGATTACCTTGAGAATAAAGTTTTTGCAGAATATAAAGCAAGTGTTATTGAGCCTGAAAAGTCTGATGTTGATGGCTTCAATGAATATATTAAGAGATATGAGTCAGCGGTTGCAGTTGAAAAATCTGCAATCAATGTTCTTAAATAAAAGGAGAAAAATATTATGAGTTTGAAAAATTATGAATTTTGGTTTGTTGTTGGTAGTCAGTTCCTTTATGGTCCTGAAGTTTTAGAAACTGTTGCAGCTCGTGCACAGGAAATGGTTGATGAACTTAATGCATCAGGCACACTTCCTTGTAAAGTTGTATATAAAGTAACAGCAAAGACAAATAAAGAGATTACAGATGTTGTAAGAGAAGCAAACTATGATAAAAAGTGTGCAGGTATCATTACATGGTGTCATACATTCAGTCCGTCAAAAATGTGGATTAACGGATTTGTAGATTTACAGAAGCCATATTGTCACCTTGCTACACAGTATAATACAGAAATTCCTAACGACGAAATCGATATGGACTTTATGAATCTTAATCAAGCTGCTCACGGTGACCGTGAACACGGATTTGTTGCAGCAAGACTTCGTATGCCAAGAAAAGTAATTGCAGGTCATTGGACAAAAGAGTCTGTTCGTACTCGTCTTGGTGACTGGATGCGTTCAGCAGTTGGTGTTGCTGTAAGTAAAGACCTTAAAGTTATGCGTTTCGGTGACAATATGCGTGAGGTTGCTGTTACTGAAGGCGATAAGGTTGAAGTACAGGCAAAACTCGGTTGGCAGGTAAACACTTGGGCTGTTGGTGACCTTGTAAAGGTTATGAATGAAGTAACTGACGCTGAAATCGATGCTCTTATGGAAGTTTATAAGGCTGAATATGATTTCAATACAGATAATGTTGATGCAATCCGTTATCAGGCTCGTGAAGAAATTGCAATGAAGAAAATGCTCGATAGTGAAGGTTGTATGGCATTCTCAAATACATTCCAGGACCTTTACGGTATGGAACAGCTTCCGGGTCTTGCAAGTCAGCATTTGATGGCACAGGGCTACGGCTACGGTGGTGAAGGTGACTGGAAGGTTGCTGCTATGACTGCTATTATGAAAGCAATGGCTGAGGGCAAAAATGGCGGAACAGGCTTTATGGAAGACTATACATACCACCTTGTTGAAGGTGAAGAATACAGCCTTGGTGCACATATGCTTGAAGTTTGCCCATCAATGGCAGCTGATAAGCCAAGAATTGAAACACATCACCTTGGAATCGGTATGAACGAAAAAGATCCTGCCCGTCTTGTTTTTGAAGGTAAAGCAGGCAGTGCTATTGTTGTTTCTCTCGTTGATATGGGTGGTCGTCTTCGTCTTATCTGTCAGGATATCGAATGTGTTAAGCCGATTATGGAAATGCCGAATCTTCCCGTTGCTCGTGTAATGTGGAGCGCAATGCCTGATCTTGAAACAGGTATTGAATGCTGGATTACAGCAGGTGGTGCTCATCATACAGTTCTCAGCTATGATGTTACTGCAGAGCAGATGAAGGATTGGGCAAATATGATGGATATCGAATTTGTTCACATCAATAAAGATACAACAGTTGCAGGACTTGAAAAAGACTTGTTCCTTGCTGACCTTGCTTGGAAGTTAAAATAAGAGGTAGCTTATGTTAGAACAGTTAAAAAAAGAAGTATTTGAGGCAAATATGCTTTTGTCAAAATACGGACTTATAACATTTACTTGGGGTAATGTTTCGGGTGTTGACCGTGAAAAAGGTTTAATGGTAATTAAACCATCAGGTGTTGAATATGACACAATGAAAGCCGAAGATATGGTGGTAGTTGACCTGAAAACAGGCAAAAAGGTTGAGGGTGACTTAAATCCATCATCCGATACTGATACTCACGTAGCACTCTATAATGCATTCCCTGATATCAAAGGTGTGGTTCATACTCATTCCCGTTGGGCAACAACATTTGCACAGGCGGGCATGGGAATCCCTGCACTTGGTACTACTCACGGTGACTATTTCTATGGTGAAATTCCTTGTACACGTAAAATGACTCCTGAAGAAATCGGTGGGAAATACGAACTTGAAACAGGTAATGTGATTATTGAAACATTCAATGATAAAGAGCCTAATGATATTCCTGCAGTCCTTGTTCATAGTCACGGACCATTTACATGGGGTACTGACCCACACAATGCAGTTGCCTTGGCTGTTGTGCTTGAAGAACTTGCATTTATGGCATGGCATAATATTATGATGAATCCCGGGATTCAGCCAATGCAACAGGAACTTCTTGATAAGCATTATCTCCGTAAACACGGTGCAAACGCTTATTA
>JAZSHP010000040.1:0-35556 GCA_045533355.1 Candidatus Fimenecus sp. | reverse complement strand
AACATTCATTTCGGACGATTCGTGAATCGCCCCTACATTGATAAGGGCAGTTTCTTTTAAATCAACTTCTCTGTAATTGTCACCAAACAGAGATTCTGCAAAAGTATTGATTGAAGAAGAACTGTTGTTATTAACACCATTAAGTGAATATGCATGGGCAGGCAGGTCGCCTGCCCCTACTTAATCGTTAATCATCGGGAACCGAAGTATCGTCAAGACACAGAACCGTCCCCTGTCTTTTCTCGGGAACCGAAGTATCGTCAAGACACAGAACCGTCCCCTGTCTTTTTGCACTAAGACACAGAACCGTCCCCTGTCTTATCCTGTCTTATTGACCTAATCGACCTGAACAAGCGAACAATAAAGTACACAAATAATCCGAACACAGTAATAATGAAAATATAAAATAAAACAACTAACCCAATATAAGAGTCACCTGCATCATAAATTTCCATTATATTCCCGTTATTGTCAATTTTCTCAATTTTAGAATACAAGGAAGTAGCGGTTGAAAAAAAATCATTGCTGCTTTCAAGATAATATTCATTATTGTTTATCGAAACACTTTTCTCTTTTCTTAATTCACGCCATTTTTTAGAAGTATTTAAATCATCTTCATTGACATCTATAACTGTTATTAGTTTTCCCGACATGTCCATTTGAATAACAATAGACCCTCTATCAATGAACAATAATATATTATCCTCATTCCATTTAACAAAACTATTTCCATACGTTTCAAAAGAAAACGCACTCAATTGCTCATTTTTATCATCCAAAACAACAACAGAGTTATTTTTTGTTAAAACAACAACAAACCCTTTTTCATTAACATCGAAAGATTTTATCGGTTCAATGCATATATCTTCAATTTGACGAATTTTTAGATTTTCCCAAAAACCTTTTGCGTTATCATCATCTCTTACTGATATAGACATCTCCAATATATTTGCATACACAGGCAAACATTGCGTTGATAATATACAAATAATTATAAAGAGTACTAATAATACTTTGATATTTTTTTGCATAATTACCACTTCATAATTCTAATATATTAGACAGGTGACGGTTCCTTGTCTTTCTGCACAGTACCATTCCCTGTTCACTTAGTTAGTTAAAATATAACATATAGCTTTTTTACTGTCAACAAAGATTTACAACCTGACTACTAATAAACTTTGACAAGAAACAGAAATTTATGATAAACTAACTTCGGTGATATTATGATTAAAATTATGTTTGTTTGTCATGGAAATATTTGTCGTTCTACTATGGCTGAATTTGTGATGAAGGATATTGTTAAAAAGAATGGTATGGAAAGTGATTTTATAATCTGTTCAAGTGCTACAAGTACAGAAGAAATTGGTAGTGATACTCATTGGGGCACGAAGAAAATACTAGATGAAATGGGTATTCCTTACACAAAAAGACAGGCTGTACAGCTAAAAAAATCCGACTATGAAAAATATGATTTCATAATCGGAATGGATAGCGCTAATATGAGAAATATCAACAGAATTATTGGTTATGACAAAGATAATAAGATACATAAATTATTAAGCTTTGCACATATGGACAGAGACGTTGCTGACCCATGGTACACAAGAGATTTCAAGACAACTTATGATGATGTTTTGCTTGGCTGTACAAGATTGTTTGAGTATATAATGAATTGTAATAAATAAAAAACGGAGGTTATTTATCTCTCCCTCCGTCAAAATCAAAGATTTTGCCACCTCCCTCGTCAGAGGGAGGCTTTTTATTGATTATTGATATCCTAATTTTTTGAGGATTGCCGGGTCACAAGTGTTTTCTGCTACCGAGCCGATTTCCATCCAGATTTTATCTGCTTTTGCTTTCCATTCAGGAAATTCTTCAAAGTTAGCAGGATAATTATCGTACAATGTGCCAACTTGTGTGCTGTACATAAGACCTTTTACAAGTTTGGCAATCGTTGCCGGTTTAAGCTCTTTTTTACCGATACCTGTTAAAATTCCTTTTACAATTCCTGCAATATCATTTGAATCCAATACTAAGCCAGTATCCATACCGCCAAGTATTTTTTCACTGAACATAATATCATTTTTAAAGAGGAATTCAGCTTCATCATATCCCATTGAGATAATACCCATAAGAAGTGGTCTCATTGAATCGAAATCCTTACCCTGTGCTGTCATATATCTCTTGTTGATACTCCACATTCGTTCTTTTGTAAGGAATTTATCTGATTTAAGAAGATTTGAGATAACTTCAACTGCGATTTCACCTGCTACAAGTGATGAGGTACAACCTTCACCACAGGTTGGCTTAGTATGACAAGCAGCATCACCAAGTACTATAAATCCATCATCAACAAGTGAATATACTGATGTATGATATGGTGTCATACCCTTTTCTACACGTTCAACTCTGTATTCAGGGAATTTCACATTTTTCATAAAATCATTTTCAAAGATTTCTTCTGCATAATCATATCCATAGAATCCACCGATACCGAGAATTGCACCGTTAGGATTATCAGATGGTGCTGACCATGATTTATACGAAAGGAAGAAGCCATCCAATTCTCTTGGGTCAAAGTCATTTTTAAGGTATTCTGCATAATAAAGTACAACATAAAGAATGTCTTTGTTTGTAAGCTTGAAATTGCCTACAACTGATGTATCGGGAAGTTTTGTTCGAGCTACTGCAGGGATACCTGAGCAGTCAGCAACAATTCGTGCATATGCCTCATTTTCACCATCATCAGTTTTATACTTTGCACCGATAATTCTATCATTCTTATCTTTTATGAAATCAGTAAATGATGCACCGTAAATGATTTCTGCACCTGCGCCCTTTGCTCTTTCAGCCATAGCCATAATATAATCGTGCTTATGTAAACCGATAACTGGTGCTTCTGCACAAGCTTTCGGATAATTACCATAAGGTGACATCATTGTTGAATGAGCAAAACAGAATTCACACAATGGGTCACCCTCATCAGGAATGACAAGGTCAAATCTTTCCATATCTTCTTTGCCCATATGGAAAACATCATATTCTCTTGAAACATCATCAGGATTATTTTTTTCAATTACAAGAACCTTAAAGCCTTGTTTTGCCATCTGATATGCAAACCAACAACCTGTTGTTGATGCTCCTACGATTAAAACATCATATTTTTTCATAATAATCCCCCTGTTTTCGTTAAATAGTCTGTTCAATTCTTGAAACAAGCCATTTATTTCTTGTTGCAGAAATATTGTTCAAATACAAAACATGCTGAACATTATTTTTAATTGCAAAATCTGAAATACTTCCGTTGTAATATCTGTAGTCAATAACATATACCTTACTGAAATTATCAACAAGGAATGGGACAAAAGCATTACCGAATGATTCCTTAACAACAATAATTGAAGAACCATCTGTAATATCAGGATTTGTTATTTCTGTAAATGGATTATCACCTGCTATAAATGTTGCATACTTAAGTGATGGACCATAATCAGTAACATCATAAATGATAGGCCATTTAATCTTATTGCCCTTTTTATCCGTAAATTCCATTGTAGCATTTTCATTAGGTACATATGCGATAACTTTATCAGGAGTCTTTCCTAATGCAGGAGATTTACCTGTATCGTTATAGAATGTACCAAGGAATCCGTCAAATTCAATCTGCTTATACTGTGAAAGTTGACGAGCAGGTATTCCGCTTACTTCACAGAATTTGTCATAAGTATAATATGCACCCAACGCAGTCCAATGGTGGTCAGTTCTGAAATAAACATACTCTGTTCTATGATCAAGAAGAGTATCTAAAACAGGAACCTTAATAACATTTGAGTTCATACCACTCATCATATAGTTAATTGCTTTTTCCTGGTCATCACTATTGATTGTATCTCTATAGTTATCAGGAAGAACAATACCGATACTTGTTGGAATAATCATATTATAAACTTTTACATTAGGTGATAATTTATTACCAATATCATTCATTGCACCAATATAATGGTCTGCATAATCCTGAACAAAGTTATAATATTCATAACCAACATTACCGGCAACAAAGACAGCACCAAGAGTCTGGGTATTTAAATCCTCAACAATAAGTGGCTTTCTTGTAGTTGGTTCATCCGCGTTATTCTGCTCAGAATATTCTTCAGGAATTTCATCACCTTCAACAACTTCACCATGAACCTGTCCCTGTCCGGAAAATCCATATAAGCTCTTTACACCTGCATTTAAACCAATTAATCCTTCTCGACCCGGGTATGTATCAGAATACCATGTACCGACATCATTGAAGAACGAACCATTAAATAATGTTTCAAAGGTGAATTTAGGAAATTTTGCTAATTCCCTTTTTTCCGATTCAGAAAATGTAGGTCTCAACGGAAAGAGAAGACCAATAAAGAATACAAGAAAAAGTACAATAGCAAAAACCATTGTTCTAATAACATAAGTATTAATTTTTAACTTTTTAATTTTCTTATCCATTTAATTTTCTCCTCTTTAAAACTGGAAGTAAAGGAATGGGTTGTAACTATTACCAACAATATTGATAAACGAAATAAATATCAAAATAATTGGTGAAACAATTGTAACAACTGACCAAGCTCTTGCAACAATTATATTTTCTTCCGCTCTGTCACTAATAAATTTGCTTATATGCTTAAACAACGGTGTTGCACACAAACAAGCAACAATTATAAAGATAATATTACTGAGGAAAGCGGATGTTGTTTCAAAATCCGTGAAACTATTCTTATTGAGTAAGAACATACCCTTAAGAACTGTAAACATTGCAGAAGTATTTTCGAATTTAAACAATACCCAACCGAAATATGCAATAAGAAGTGAGTACGCAGTTGCAAGAATTTTATTCTTTTCAAGCTTTTCGTCAAGAAATGCTTTTTCCATTGCGATAAATATAAAGAAGTACAAGCCCCAGAAAATATAATTCCAGCTCGCGCCATGCCAAAGACCGGTTAATCCCCATGTTATAAACAAATTGATGTAAGTTCTTTTTAACCCTTTTCTGTTGCCACCTAATGGGATGTATACATAATCTCTGAAAAAGCTTCCCAAAGAAATATGCCATCTTCTCCAGAACTCTGAAACCGAACGGGATATGTATGGATAATCAAAGTTTTCCTTATAATCAAATCCTACCATTTTACCCATACCGATTGCCATATCTGAATATGCAGAGAAATCAAAATAAATTTGTAAAGCATAGAACAACATACCAAGCCATAATGAGGCAGCAGATTTAGATGCAATAACACTTATTCCTTCTTCAGTATTCAGCAATGCATCAGATACAATAAGATTTTCTACAAGCTTACCTGCTGTATTAGCAATAATTGCTTTCTTTGTAAGACCAATACAAAAACGACTAATACCATCATTGACATTCTTAATGCTTACGCGACGATATTTAATCTGTTGTTCAACATCTGAATATCTGACAATAGGACCGGCAATACACTGATGGAATAAACTTGCATATAACAATACAATATGAAACTTAGGTTGAGCCTTTACATTTCCTCTGTATACATCAATAACATATGATAGTAATTGGAATGTATAGAACGAAATGCCTATAGGTAATACAATATTTAATGCCGGAGACTCAATATTAAAGAGATTAGTAAAGTTTAAAACAACAAAATTAGCATATTTAAATATACCAATCAAACCAAGATTAATAATACAAGTAATAATTAAGAATATTTTCTTAGTTTGTTTATTTTTTGTATTATGAATCAAGAGTGCAAGGAACCAGTCAGATGCACACATAAACAGCAATAATAGCACATATTTTGGTTCACCCCAAGAATAAAAAATCAAGGAGAAAATAAGTAAAACTAAATTCTTTTTTTCAATGTTCTTTGCAGCAATATAAAAAATCATGCAAAGAGGAAAGAAAACGCATAAAAAAGGTAAACTAACAAATACCATTTAACATCCACACCCACATCTTCATTAAATTTCTTCTATACTTGATTTTACAGGCTTACATAAATACACCTGGTCGTATTTTTTTATGAGTTTATCATAGGCATCTCTGGCTTTATTTTCATCACTGAAAAAGCCATAAACAGTAGGTCCGCTTCCGCTCATAACACAAGCATCTGCTCCGCACTTTCTCATAACACCCTTAATATGAGGTCGTTTCGGAACTTCGATTGCTTGTTCAAAAACATTTCCACATAAAGAACATATTTCTTCATAATCACCTTGAGAAATAGCTTCAATCATAGAAACCCTGTCTAAATGTCGAACTCTGTTAAGAGAATCAAACTGAGCATACGCTTCAGGAGTAGAAACATCTTGGTCAGGTTTACAAAGAACAAAATAACAATCAGGTAAATCCTTAACCGGAGCAATTATTGTACCGGTACCGAGAGCAATCGCTGTACCACCAACGAGACTAAACGGAATATCTGCTCCCACCTTTGAACCAATATCACATAATTCACGCTCGGTTAAATTTGTATTATAAATTTTATTTAAACAATATAAGGTAGCGGCGCCATCAGCACTTCCACCCGCAATTCCGGCAGCCATTGGAATGTTTTTATCAATCTCAATGGTAATACCCCTGTCATCAATATTAAGAGCATCAAAAAAGGTCTGAGCGCATTTATATACTATATTTTTCTCGTTACAAGGAACCTTATCATTATCACACTTAATAACAATCTCATTCGATTCATTCTTTTCAACATTTACAATATCATACAAATCAACTGATTGCATAATCATAAACAAAGAATGGTAACCATTGTCCAATCTTTTAAGAATATCCAACATAAGATTAATTTTTGCCGAAGCTTTAACCTTCAATACTTATCCCTCCAATTCAATTTTCATTTGTATCGGTGTTCGTTTTTGGAAAAATGTAATATTATCAAATCCGGCTTTTAATGCAGCATCATAAGCAACATCAATACCTAAAGCAAGATGTTCAGTATAATGAGCATCTGAACCAACTGAAACAAACGAACCACCAAGTTCTTTAAATCTTTTAATTATATCAATTTCAGGTGTAAGTCTTTTAAGTGGCTGACGAAGTGCACCGGTATTGATTTCCAATGCCTTATCAGTTTTGGCTGTCAACAAAAGAATTTCATCAATCTGTTTTTTAAATTTGTTTAAATCAATATCTAAATCAGATTGTGAATAAAAATATCGTAAAGGATAAGTGAGATGAGCCAAAACATCAAAATTACCCCAATTAAGCATATCCAATATTTCATTAAAATACTCTGTCAATAAACTTTCAGCATTTTCTAAAGATAAATTTTTCATGAAATAAAAATCTTCTTTACCTCGTAAATTGTGAACAGAGCCCAAAATATGGTCATAATCAAACCGATTAACAATTTGATTTGCAATTTCAATATCATAAACAGGTTGTCCAAGTTCAATACCATTTAAAACAAGAAGTTTACCTCTGAATGCTGAACGAACCTTTGATGCTTCAAAAAAAGCCTGAAATATTCTTTTTTCATATGACAAATCATCTCTATATTGGTCAACTTCACAATGGTCAGTAAACGCAATTGCTCTCAAATCAAGAAATTCAGCCTTTTCACAAAAGAAAGTTGCAGAATGATTCCCATCAAAAGAATTATCTGTATGAACATGTAAATCAACAATATTTTTGTACATTGCATACTCCCCCAATATTCCTTTATATTCTACTACATATTGACATATTTTTTCAATAATTTTTCAAAGATATTTTATAAAATTATTCACATTTTATTATATTTATGTTATACTATCGTCAATTTATTATGGAGGTCATATATATGAGAGGTATTATAACCGTTGTAGGTAAAGATATGGTAGGTATTCTTGCTAAAGTTTCAGGTGTATGTGCTGAAAACAGCGTTAATGTTATTGAAGTATCACAGTCTATCTTACAAGATATGTTCTGTATGATTATGCTGGTTGATGTTGAAAAAGCAACAGTTCCATTTACTGAATTTTCAGATAAAGTTACTGCTATCGGTAAGGAAATGTCACTTTCAATTCACGTAATGCATGAAGATATCTTTAATTCAATGCACAGAATTTAATTTGAGGTATAAAAATGATTAATACACACGATATACTTGAAACTATAAATATGATTCAGGATGAAAATCTTGATATCAGAACAATTACAATGGGTATTTCCCTTCTTGATTGTTGCACAGGTGATGCAAAATCAACTTGTGATAAGATTTATGAGAAGATGACTAGGAAAGCAGAAAATCTTGTTAAGACCGGTGAAGACATTGAAAAGGAATATGGTATCCCTATTATAAACAAACGAATTTCCGTTACACCTATTTCAATGGTTTTAGCTTCAGGCAAAGGCGACCCTGTTTTATACGCAAAAACACTTGAACGAGTAGCTCAGACAGTTGGTGTCAACTTTATCGGCGGTTATTCAGCACTTGTTCAAAAAGGATTTGCTGCCGGTGATGAAGCACTTATCCGTAGTATCCCTGAAGCACTTGATGTGACAGACCATATTTGTTCATCAGTTAATATCGGTTCAACAAAAGCAGGTATCAATATGGATGCTGTTAAACTTATGGGACAGATTATCAAGGAATCAGCTGAAGTTACTGCAAACAAAGGCTGTATCGGTCCTGCAAAGCTTGTTGTATTCTGTAATGCTCCTGAAGATAATCCGTTTATGGCAGGTGCATTCCATGGAGTCGGTGAACCTGACTGCGTAATCAATGTTGGTGTATCAGGTCCCGGTGTTGTCCGTTCAGCAATTTCAAAAATTCCTGATGCAAACATTACTGAAATTGCAGATATGGTTAAGCGTACTGCATTTAAGATTACAAGAATGGGTCAGCTTGTTGCTTGTGAAGCATCAAAGCGACTTGGTGTACCATTTGGTATTGTTGACTTATCATTAGCACCAACTCCTGCAATCGGCGACTCGGTTGCATATATTCTTGAGGAAATGGGACTCGAACAATGTGGTGCTCACGGCACAACTGCTTGTCTTGCACTTCTTAACGACGCTGTTAAAAAAGGTGGCGTTATGGCTTCCTCACACGTTGGCGGACTTTCAGGCGCATTTATTCCTGTATCAGAAGATGCCGGTATGATTGCAGCAGCTACAAGCGGTGCATTGACAATTGAAAAGCTTGAAGCAATGACCTGTGTTTGTTCAGTTGGTCTTGATATGATTATTGTACCCGGTGATACAACTGCGGAAGTGCTTTCAGGTATTATCGCTGACGAGGCTGCAATCGGTATGGTAAATTCAAAGACAACTGCAGTAAGACTTATTCCTGCTATCGGTAAAAATATTGGTGACACGCTTAATTTCGGCGGACTTTTAGGATATGGTCCTGTTATGAAATTAAATACTGCATCCCCTGCTAAATTTATTAACCGTGGTGGACGAATCCCAGCACCATTACAGAGTTTGAAAAATTAAAACTGATATAAAAGATTAAGGGTAGTAACTTTTCAGGTTACTACCCTTTTGTTGTGTAAGAATATTGTAAAATTAATAATGTGCTACTCCACATTCGCAAGTTTTATTTAAACCGAAAAGTTTGTTGAAGAAACGAGTTATTCTCCAGAATAAAGAACGGAAGAAATTATCACTATGACAAGCATGGTCACAAAGTTGTTCGTCACAATTGTCACAGTATCCGTCATTGTCGTTATCTATGTGTCCTGTTTCATTGATAACAACTGTTTCTCTGCTTATTTCTTCTTCACATACTGAACAGTAAATAACAATATCTTTGCTACCATTCTCTGTGCATGTTGGGGCAACATAGTTTTCTTCTACCGCATTTGCTGGAGTATGACCGTTTGCAGGGAGTTCTTTTTGTTCGTTAAGAGTTTCACCACATACTGAGCATTTTGAACCCTCTGTAAGACCCGTTTCAGTACAAGATGGAGCAACTGCAGGAATAATTTCTTCTGTATGACCTAATGAATCAACATAATCAGCAACATAAGTATCACCACAAACACAAGTATATGTTGTATAGCCTTGTTCTGTACAAGTTGGAGCTGTTACTACAGCTTCGTGTTTATGTTCTGCTACTTTTTCAATTACTTCTGTATATGAATCACCACAAGTACAAGTGTATGTTTCTACACCTTCTGTTAAGTGTGTAGCAGGAGTTGTAATTTCTGATTTATAATCATGTCCTATTGCATCTATATAGTCATCAACATAATTGTTACCACATTCGCAAGTGTAGGTTGTATATCCTCTTTCTGTGCATGTTGGAACAGTTATTGTTGTATTATAAGTATGACCTGTTGCAGGAATTATTTCAGTTGTTGTTTTGCCACAAGCTGAACATTCAAGAATTTTGCTTCCTGCTGTTGTACAGGTAGCTTCAACCACAATTTTTTCTATTGAATAATTATGGTCAGCCGGAGCAGACATAACATTAAGTTGACCGCAAGTTAAACAAAAACGTTCAAATCTACCATATTCTCCACATTTTGCGTCATCAACCTGTACCCATTCTGTGAAGTTGTGCCCGGTTGCTGGAATATATTGGAAACTGGTTTTACTTCCACATCTTGAACATTCCCTTGACATTCTTCCATCTTCTGTGCAGGTTGGTTCATACTCAACTTTCAATTCACCATAATCATGACCCATGACTGGAATTGTTCCCGTAGTTTTATCACCACAAACCGTGCACTCACCATCTTTTAATCCAGTAACGGCGCAAAGTGGTTCTTTAACTGTTTCCCATTCGTAGTTGTGACCTGTTGCAGTAACATAATTATATTTATATGCATATTCGCATCTTATACATATTTGTTGTGTGTAACCATCCTTTGTACAAGTTGGTTCAATTGTATTTACATCACCATAATCATGACCGAGTGAAGGAACATTATATTCCGTATAACCCTTACCACAACCATTAGAACAGGTATATGTTGTATATCCTTGTTCAGTACAGGTTGGTGGAGTTGTTGAAGATGGTTCATAGTTGTGACCTGTTGCATTAATATAATCATCTTTGTATGTCTGTCTACAATTAGAACATTTGTATGTTGTATAACCTTGCTCTGTACAAGTTGGTGGTATTACAACAGCAACATAAGCACAAGAGCCGTAATCAATAAAATTGTCAACATAACTATCTTTACATATTGAACAAATATGTGTTGTATATCCATAATTAATACAAGTTGGCTCAGTTACTACTGTTGTTTCATAGTTATGCTCACATTCAACATAGTTATAGTGAATATTTGCATTTAAAAGTGCTTCATTATCTGTGCCTACTACTATTTTCTTCCATTGTTCTTCTGTACCTGCATAATAAACATCAGTAATAGAATTACATGTTTTGAAAGCCTGTTTTCCGATTTCTGTTACACTTAAAGGAATTACGACATCTGTAGCATTAAGGAAGAAACGAAAAGAGTTATTACCAATATAGTTTATACCGTTATCTATAACAATTTTTTTGGTATCGTATTTGTAATAATCCCAACCTCTATAGCCTGTGAACTGATAATAAGTTTTAGAATAAAACAATTCATCAAACATATAATCATTAAAAGTATCGCCTTCACCAGAAACTGTTAAAGTATATGAATTTGCATCGAAAATCCATGTTATTGTATCATCTTCAATTAATGGAACACCTTTACCATAGTCAGAATAAACTACATAATCGCTTGTATATAGCTTTGCATCTGTCAGTTCATCATTCCAAGCATAGATATCAATATTGTTCCATTCTTGTTGTGTACCTGCATAATAAACAATCGACAGTTTGTCACAATCTAAAAAAGCATATTCATCTATTTCTATTACAGAACTGCTTATTGTAACAGTTTCAAGGTTATCACAATAGCAGAAAGATTCAGTACCAATACTTAATACGCCTTCCTCAATTACAACATTTTTGATGTAATCATAACTAAATATTTCCCATGGTCGGTCGCCTTCAGCAAAAACAACATCATAGTACCAATTGTACATATAGCCACTACCTGAAATAGTTAATGTACCTGTTGCATTATCAAACACCCATGTAAGATTTTCACCACATTTACCTGATGGGCGTACTGTTTCATCATTACAATGAACAGTATAGTTAGCAAGCTCTTTTGCCATTACAGGATTGTTTTCCATTAAAGCTTTCCATTGAGCTACTGTTCCGCCATAAGTTATGGTTATTGTAAAATCGGTGAATGCATAATCATCAATTGTTGTTACACTCGCAGGAATTGTAATATTCTTAAGCTTTTCACAACGATAAAAAGCTTCACTATCAATTGTTGTTACTCCCTCAGGAATTTCATAGCTTGTTTCTGTTCTTCCGGAAGGATACTGTATTAATACTGTCTTATCCTTATTGAACAATACACCGCTATCATCATTTGAGTAATATTGATTATCTTCATCAACTGTTATGGATGTAAGGCTTGAGCATGATGAAAATGCGTCCATACCAATTTGTGTAATACCTTCAGGAATATACACCTCTGCAAGGCTGGTACAATAATTGAATGCAAATTTCCCAATTGTTGTATTACCATTTGGAAGTGTAACGCTATTTAATTTATTACATCCATAAAAAGCATAATTTCCAATTTCTTTTACGTTATCAGGAATTACAACGCTTTCAAGAGAATCCCAAGAGTCGAATGAATAACTACCAATTCTTGTCACTCCAGCCGGAATATCAATTTCGGTAACATTATTAAACGAATAAAAAGCCCAATCACCTATACTTGTTATTCTATCATCAAGGACAACATTACGAATAGAATCATCATATGATTTCCATGAAACACTATGTACGTTTGCAAAATCATACATATCACCTGTACCTGAAATAGTTAAGGTGTATGATGTTTCGTTATAACTCCAAGTTAAATTATCGCCACATTTGCCAGATGTCGCCGAAGCAGCACTTGCTGTGATTGGGGTAATGGATACAACCATAAGTATTACGAGGATAATTGCTAAGATTTTGTTTGTTTTTTTCATAATAATTTCCTCCTTTATATATAAAATATTTCATTTTCTCAATTACAGTATATTTCATATTTGAAATAATTACAATAGGCAATGTAAAATTGCAGAAAAATTATGCAATTAAATTGTTTTACCCTATTTCATAATAATCTCCTCCAAAAAATAAAAAGTGCGACCACCGAAGCAGCCGCACAAAAAACGCAAACTCCGATAGTCGCCAAACCAATTCAATATAAAGGGCAATTAAGCACAATCACATTGTCAGAATCTGCATTTTTATCAAATTCACATTATGTGATTATGCAAAATTGAGCATAATATCCCTACAAAAAAATAGAAATCGCCCTCAATTTTATATTCAATTGGTTTGGCATTATTAGTTTACCATATATTTTGCAATTATTCAATATGTAGTTTTATTTTGTTTAAAATGACAAACTCAGAAATAGATTATAATTTAAATTAATTATCAAGGGTAGAGTTTTTTAGGCTCTACCCTTTTTGTCAGGATGCTGTTTTCAGTTTTTCTTTACTTATTTTCTCCTGACTGTTGGAGGTTTCTAACATTCTCTCTGCAAATATTGCATAGCCTTGTTTAGGATTATTAACGAAAACATGTGTTACTGCACCAACGAGCTTTCCGTTCTGAATTATAGGACTTCCGCTCATACCCTGTACAATTCCACCTGTCTCTTTCAACAGATTTTCGTCTGTAACTTTTATGACCATATCTTTATTAACCGAAGAAGAATTGGTAAAAATTTTTGTTATTTCAACATCATAATACTTTGCTCCTGTGTTATTTACAGTACATCTAATCTGTGCTTTTCCTTGTTTAATTTCATGTTTGATAGCAATCGGTATTTTTTCTGTTTTATCACTTATTGAATATCCGTATATTCCCGTTTCGTCATTCAAACACAACAGTCCTCTTTTTCCACCTTTAAGAGTACCACATAATTCACCAACATTACCAAATGAACTTTTAATCACTCCATTCAGTTCAACCTCGGCCATAACACCTGTTTTCATTGGCATAATTTCATTTGTATCAACATCAAAAATCGGATGACCAAGACCTGCAAAAGTATTATTATCTGTATTATAAAATGTTATTGTACCAAGTCCGGCTGTACTATCTCTTACCCATAAACCTGCTTTATATTTTCCGCTTTCTTTTTCTTTTACAGTTCTGAAATTAATGTTTACTTTTTTATTATCTCTTATTAATGTTATCTTTAACTCTTTACCTTTACTATTTTGTAAAATTTTAGAAAAATGTGCCGAAGAATTAACCTGTACATTATCAACAGTTTTTATAATATCACCTAATTTAAAGCCTGAATCCTTTCCGTGACACACAAAGCCTGAATCAGTTTCTATTTCATCAAAGTCAACAATTATTACACCATCTGTATAAAGCTTTATTCCAAATAATTCACCACCAACAACTACATATTGCCGTTTTGAATTTGTTATTGTTGTGTTTTTAACAGGAATAATATTTAAAAGCTTTATTTCTGTGGTCGTCTGTGCAGTTTTAACATCATCAATAATAGCTCCGGCTTGTTTTTCATTGTCTAAACTATAAAGTTTAAGACCAAAAACATCAGGAATGTTATAATCTTCGTTTTCGATTATAGTTATATTATCCGGAATTTTAATTTCTCCAATTGCAATTATTGAATAGATTAATATACAACAAAAAGTACAAAAAATTGAAAAATATTTAATAAGTCTATGCAAATTATCACCTCCATGCAACATTTAGTCGCAATAATAATTTGCCTTTATTTTTTTATTTTAGTAAAGGAAATAAAAACGCCTTACGGTGAAATTTCACTAAAAATGAAATTACCGTAAGGCATATTTTATTTAAGTATTTTACAGATTTTTTCAACAGTTTCTTCAACATCGGAATTATTCAAATCAAGTATATAATCCGCATGTTTTTCATAAAAAGGATATCGTTGTTTGAATATATCGTCAATAGTCTGTGATTTATCAGCAGCAACACCGCGAGTGTTTATGTTATCGAGTCTGCTTTTAATTTCAGGAAGTGAAACATTGAGAAAGAAAATTTTACCATTTTCTTTAAGATGCTTCATTGATTCCTCTCTGAAAACAACACTGCCACCTGTTGCAACAACTGAATTGTCATAATTCATAGATAGGACCGCTTCAGCTTCACAATCAAGAAATTTTTCAATTCCGTCATTGTCAATTATTTCCTGAAGCAATCGTCTTTCCCTCTGTTGAATAATCAAATCAGTATCAACAAAACCGATACCAAGTGTTTTAGCGAGTATAACACCGACTGTACTTTTACCACAACCGGGCATACCAATAAGAACTATATTTGACATAATTTAGATTGAAATTTCGTGAGCAATCTTATACATATCAAGGTCAAGTGACTTTTTCATATTGAGTGCTTCGAAAATATCATAGTCAACAATTTCGTCATGCTGCATAGCAATAACTCTGTTACCAATACCGTCTTTAAGAAGTTCAACAGCCTTATGACCCATAAGAGATGCTGTTACTCTGTCACGAACTGTTGGATGGCCACCACGCTGAACATGACCAAGAATTGTTGCACGTGATTCAACACCTGTTTCACTCTCAATTCTCTTAGCCATTTCTTCAACGCCACCGATACCTTCAGCAACAACAATAATGAAATGCTTTTTACCTGTAAGCTGAGTTCTCTTCATTCTGTCAATAACATCACGCTGGAAATCGTATTCAACTTCAGGAATGAGAATTGTAGTAGCACCACAAGCAATACCTGCATTAAGTGCAATATAACCTGCACGTCTGCCCATTACTTCAACAACTGTACAACGGTCATGTGATTCAGATGTATCACGAAGTCTGTCAACCATTTCAAGAACAGTGTTCATTGCTGTATCGTAACCGATTGTGTAATCACTACATGCGATATCATTATCGATTGTTCCAGGAACACCAACACAAGGAAGTCCACGAAGAGATAAATCACGTGCTCCTCTGAATGAACCGTCACCACCGATTACAACAATACCATCAAGTCCAACATCTTTAGCAACATTAAGTGCTTTCTGAAGGCCTTCTTCTGTTTTAAATTCAGGACTTCTTGCAGAATAAAGGAATGTACCACCACGATTGATAATATTTGAAACTGAACGAAGATTCATTTCATACATATCACCGTGCATAAGTCCATTATAACCTCTTCTGATACCCATTACACGCATTTCATTTTCGCAAGCTGCACGTACAACTGAACGAATTGCGGCATTCATGCCTGGAGCGTCACCGCCACTTGTGAGAACACCTATAGTTTTCATTTTATCACCCTTCAATAGTATTTACTAATTATTTCCACATCGAGCATTTATAATAACATAATAAACAATAAAATGCAAGTAATATGTCGATTATATTTGTAATATAACATTTTGCTCCCCTGCAATATCTTTTAATCTTACTAAAAGAGCATCATTAATTAATATTTTTTTAAATGGTAAATATTTCCTTGTATTTGCAAAAAAGAAATACATAGGTAAATCACCTTGTACTACAGATGTCATTACATCAAGACATTGATGATATAAGGGAGATGTTTCATTTTCAACTCTTATGAAAAGTCCTTTTCTTTTACTCTGATTGCTTTTTGCATTTTCAGCGCTGTCAGCAAAATCCAATATAATCTTTGGATTTTCCTCTTCCTTCACTGATAGTCTGCCACCTACAAAAACAACATTACCGCTATAAAGCAGATTTGAATACTTTGCAAAAAGCTTCGGGAAAATAATAACCTCAATTGAACCGTGAACATCCTCGACAGTAACAAAAGCCATTGTATCTCCTGCTTTTGTCTGTTTTCTTGTAACACCACTTATTATGCCCATTACTTTTACAGAAACTGTATCTTCATATTTGGAATTGTAATCATTTTCTGATGAAAGAATATCACCAATGTTATCACACTTCAACTTTTCTGCAAGTTCTTCATACTGTTCCATAGGATGAGAGGAAATATACAGTCCTGTTGTTTCCTTTTCCATCATAAGCTTTGTCTGAGACGGAAATTCATCCATTTTTTTCATTACAAACTCAGAATTTGAAGCATTTTCCATAATATCAAAGAAGCCTATTTGTCCTTCAATATTTCTTCGTCTTGAAGAGTCAAGGTCGTCTATAATATCAGGAAGATTGATAAGCATTTCCTGGCGATTATTACCAAGTCCGTCAAGTGCACCACTCTTAATAAGCCCTTCAACAGCTCGTCTGTTAAAGCCTTTACCGTGAGTGCGTTTGCAAAAAGAATAAAATGACGTAAATCTGCCATTTAATATTCTTTCATTAATAATCGTGTCAATATAATCATGACCTAAATTTTTAATTGCAAGAAGACCAAACATTACAGTTCTGTTGTCGTCTTCACTAACAGTAAAAGTTTTATTACTTACATTCACATTAGGTGGAAGTATATTGATATTATTATGTTTACACGACTGAATGTAATCTGCAATTTTTGTTGAATTATCAAGGACACTTGTAAGAAGTGATGCCATAAATTCACATGGATAATAATATTTTAAATATGCTGTTCTGTATGCTACAACAGCATATGCTGCTACATGAGATTTATTGAATGCATATGATGCAAAGGATGACATATCATCAAAAATTTCATTAGCAACTTTATTTTCAATTCCGTTTTTAAGGCAACCCTCGAGGAAAAATGTTCTTTCCTCTTCCATAACCTTGTGCTTTTTCTTTGACATAGCACGTCGAACAATGTCAGCACGACCAAGAGAATACCCAGCCAAAGAACGGAAAATCTGCATAACCTGTTCCTGATAAACCATGCATCCGTATGTGACATCAAGGATATCCTTTAGCATTGGTGTTTTATATCGGATATATTCAGGATTATGTCTGTTCTGGATATATGAATCAATGGAATCCATCGGACCGGGTCTGTAAAGTGAAATAACAGCAATAATATCTTCCAGATTTGTTGGTTTAAGCCGCATAAACACGCTTCTCATACCACTTGATTCACATTGAAAAACACCGTCTGTCTGTCCGTTTGTAAAAAGTGAATAGACATTTTTATCGTCATAAGGAATTTTATCAATATCAAAATGAGGATTTTTCTTTTTAACCATTTTAACACAATCGTTAATAACAGTTAATGTACGAAGTCCTAAAAAGTCCATTTTAAGAAGTCCAAGCTCTTCAATGGTGGTCATTGTAAACTGAGTTACAACAGACTCGTCATTACAAGACAGCGGAACATAATCACTGACAGGTCTGTCAGTAATAACTATACCTGCAGCGTGAGTTGAAGAATTTCTTGGCATACCCTCAACACTTTTTGCAGTGTCAATTAAATTTTTAATCTGAGAATCACTGTCGTATAATGCTTTAAGCTCTTCACTTTCCTCCAGAGCCTTTTCGATAGTTATGCCCAAGGCTCTCGGGATTTTCTTTGCAACACTATCAACAGTTGCATACGCCAATCCCATAGCTCTACCAACATCACGGATTGCAGCACGGGCAGCCATTGTACCAAAGGTTATAATCTGAGCAACATGGTCAGAGCCATATTTATCGATAACATAGTCAATAACCTCTTGTCGTCTTTCGTAACAAAAGTCAACGTCAATATCAGGCATGCTGACTCTATCAGGATTTAAAAATCGTTCAAAAATAAGATTATATTTTATTGGGTCTATGTTAGTAATTCCCATACAGTATGCGCATATACTTCCTGCACCTGAACCTCTACCGGGACCTACAGGAATACCTTTGTTTCGTGCATATTCAATAAAGTCAGCAACAATAAGGAAATAATCAACATATCCCATATTGCTGATAACAGAAAGCTCATATTCAAGTCTTTCTATATATAAGCTGTCAGGATTTTCACCATATCTCTGATGTAATCCCTCATAGCATTTCATTTTGAAATAGTCATAATGAGAGTACTCTTCGGGAACTGTGAAATTAGGCAATTTTGTATTACCAAATTCAAAGTCAAAGTTACACATATCGGCAATTTTTTGGGTATTGTCAATTGCTTCCTGTGTTTTTGAGAATAAATCTCTCATTTCCTGTTCAGTTTTAAGATAGAAATTATCACTTTCAAATTCAAGAGAATTCTCTTCATCAACTGTATGGTTAGTTGCAATACAAATAAGAATTTTCTGAATGTATGCGTCCTCTTTATTGACATAGTGAACGTCATTTGTTGCTACAAGAGGAATACCTGTTTCATTTGAAAGTCGGATTATACCGTCATTTACAATCAACTGTTCAGGAATACAGTGATTCTGCATTTCAAGGTAATAATTACCTTCACCAAAGAGATTTGAATACCAGAGTGCAGTTTCTTTTGCTTTTAAATATTCACCATTGGCAATATATTTAGGAATTTCACCTGCAAGACAAGCAGAAAGAGCAACAAGTCCCTCGTGATGCTTTTCTAACAATTCACGGTCAATTCGAGGCTTTGTGTAAAAGCCGTCAACCCATGCAGACGAAACTAATTTAATAAGGTTTTTATAGCCTGTTTCATTTTTGCAAAGTAAAACAAGGTGATGTCTGTTAGAGTCAATTCCGTGAACTTTATCAAATCGTGAACGGGATGCGACATAAACTTCACAACCGATAACGGGCTTAATTCCGTGTTTTTTTGCTGTTTTATAAAAATCAACTGCACCGAATAAATTACCGTGGTCAGTAATTGCAATAGCAGTCTGTCCTCGTTCTTTTGCAGCAGAACAAAGCCTGTCTAAACGACAAGCTCCGTCAAGCAAACTGTATTCAGTATGCACATGCAAATGAACGAAGGACATAATTTTACCTCAATTATTCAGTAACCTTTTTGTAAAAATCAAAGCAATCGAATGTTGCGAAATAGTCTGCAGGTGTTTCTGCACGACGAATCATCTGGAAGCTTCCGTCTTCCTTAAGAAGGATTTCTGCTGACTTGAGTTTACCATTATAGTTATAACCCATAGCGAAACCGTGAGCACCTGTATCGTGGATAAAGATTAAATCGCCCATATCGATTTTGGGTAACATTCTGTCAATTGCAAATTTATCGTTATTTTCACAAAGTGAACCTGTCACATCATATTTATAGTCACAAGGCTCATTTTCCTTACCCATAACAGTAATGTGGTGATATGCACCATAAATTGCAGGACGCATAAGGTTAACTGCACAAGCATCAACACCGATATACTCTTTATGTGTATGCTTTTCATTAATTGCACGAGTTACAAGTGCACCATAAGGAGCTAACATAAATCTGCCAAGCTCAGTATAAATTGCAACATCATCCATACCTGCAGGAACAAGTACTTCGTTATATACCTTTTCAACGCCTGCACCGATTGCGAAGATGTCGTTTCCATCCTGGTCAGGACGATATGGGATACCGATACCACCTGAAAGGTTAATGAATTTAATGTGAGCACCTGTTTCTTCCTTAAGCTTTACTGCAACTTCAAAAAGAGTCTTTGCAAGTGTTGGATAATACTCATTTGTTACTGTGTTACTTGCAAGGAAAGCGTGAATACCAAATTCCTCAACACCTTTTGACTTCATAATCTTGAATGCTTCAAAAAGTTGTTCTGTTGTCATACCGTATTTAGCATCACCGGGGTTGTCCATAATGTTATTTGCAATTGAGAAATATCCGCCTGGATTATAGCGGCATGAAAGCTTCTTTGGAAGGTATCCAAGAGTCTTTTCAAGAATGTCAATATGTGTAATGTCATCAAGGTTGATAATTGCACCTAAATCATCTGCATATTTAAATTCTGCAGGTGGTGTATCGTTTGATGAGAACATAATGTCATCACCTACTGCACCGATAGCCTTTGAAAGCATAAGTTCAGTAACTGAAGAACAGTCACAACCACAGCCATATTCTCTTAAAATGTTAATAAGGAATGGATTTGAAGTTGCTTTTACTGCAAAATATTCTTTAAATCCCTTATTCCAAGCAAATGCTTTTTTAAGATTTTCTGCATTTCTACGAATTCCTGCTTCATCATAAAGATGAAAAGGTGTTGGATAAACCTTTGCGATTTCTTCTAATTTTTCTTTTGTTGTAAATGGTACTTTGCTCATTTTCATTCTCCTAAATATTGTTCAATGTATTTTTTTACTGTATCAAGTCCTTCTCCGTTTTCAGAAGAGAAAGGAATAAGTCTTTCAGGCAGTACAAAGCTCATTTCTTGTTTTGAGCCTTCAAGTCTTGCATTATAGTCTTTTTTCTTTTTAAGCTTATCGCTCTTTGTCATTACAACAATGAACTCATAACCTGAAGCCTGTAAGAATTCCATCATCATAATATCGTCTTTCGTTGGTGGATGACGCATATCAACAAGCTGTACAACCAGCTTGATATTACGGTCAGAATTGAAATACCCCTCCATCATTTCTGCCCATCGTTCTTTTTCGGTTTTAGCAACCTTTGCATAACCATAACCCGGTAAATCAACAAAATTGTATTCATCAACCTGATAAAAGTTTATTGTAATTGTTTTACCCGGAACAGAACTTACTCTTGCAAGGTTTTTTCTTTGGAACAATCTGTTGAGTAATGAGCTCTTACCAACATTTGAACGACCTGCAAAAGCAATTTCAGGCAAATCGGAATCAGGCAACTGACCGAATGTACCGTATGCTGCTTTAAATTCTGCTTTATCGTATCTCATAAATTACTCCTACTATATAAGTGCTACCTTAAGCACATCATCACCTGTTTTTGCAAAAACAAAGTTGATTTTTTCTTTGACTTTTTCGTCTATTTTTTCAAGGTCACTTCTGTTAGCCTCAGGTACTACAACCGTTTTGATTCCCTCAACATAAGCAGCCATTGTCTTTTCACGAAGTCCTCCAATTGGAAGAACTCTGCCTGTAACTGTTATTTCGCCTGTCATTGCAACACTTGACTTAACCTTACAACCTGACAATGCTGAAACAAGTGCCGTAAAAATCGTCACACCTGCTGACGGACCATCTTTTGGAACAGCACCCTCAGGGAAATGGATGTGAATATCCTTATTCTGATAAAAATCTTTATCAATTCTGTATTTATCTGCATTTGTTCTTATATAACTGATTGCAGCCCTTGCAGACTCCTTAATAACATCACCAAGTGAACCTGTGAGTTCAATATTACCTTTACCGTCCATTACTGCAACTTCAACTGTCAGCATAGTGCCACCAACAGATGTGTATGCAAGACCGTTTACAACACCAATCTGGTCAAATTTTGAGCTTTCATCAGGCTTAAATTTAACAGGACCAAGATATGTTTCTAATTCCTTATCTTTAATTGTTATTTTACCATCAAATCCCTTTGCATATTCAACAGCAATCTTTCGAAGAACCTTTGCAATTGTTCTTTCAAGAACACGTACACCTGCTTCTTTTGTATAGCCACTGATAATAGCTTTTAATGCTTTATCAGTAAACTTAACATAAGACTTTTTAAGTCCATTTGCTGTAATTTGTTTTGGTACAAGATGCTTTTTGGCAATATTGAACTTTTCCTCGTATGTATAACCCGGAATGTCAATAATCTCCATACGGTCAAGCAACGGTGCAGGAATTCTACTCTTATCATTTGCTGTTGTAACGAACAAGACCTTACTTAAATCATACGGAATTTCAAGATAATGGTCAACGAATGAATTGTTCTGTTCAGCATCAAGTACTTCAAGAAGCGCTGATGACGGGTCACCACGGTGGTCTGAGCCTAATTTATCAACCTCATCAAGAAGAATGAGAGGATTTGAGCTTTTTGCATTTTCAATAGCTTCAATAATTCGTCCAGGCATTGAACCGATATAAGTCTTTCTGTGACCTCTTATATCTGCTTCATCACGGACACCACCAAGGGAAATACGAGCATAACTTCTACCGATTGCATTTGCAAGTGAACGAGCAATTGATGTTTTACCAACACCCGGAGGTCCTGCAAGACATATAATCTGTCCTTTAACATTAGGATTAATCTTTTTTACTGCAAGGAACTCAATAATTCTCTCTTTTACATCAGAAAGACCATAGTGGTCATTATCAAGAACCTCTTCTGCGTGTTCTATATCAAGATTCTCTTCAGTACAATATCCCCAAGGTAGAGAAATAATTTTATCTAGATAATTTCTAATAACGGCTGATTCAGGACTTGATGACTGCATTTTCATAAGTCTGTCACATTCACGAATAAGCTTTCTTTCAATATCTTCTGAAAATCCGATTGAACGAATTTGTTCTTTATATTCTTCAGCCTCTGAAATTGCCCCGTCACCATCATTAAGTTCTTCAGAAATAGCTTTTATTTGTTCACGGAGATAATACTCTCGCTGATTTTCTTCCATTTGTTCCTGAACTTTTTCATTGATTTCTTCTTCAATAGCCAAGAGCTCGATTTCTCTTTTAAGAATCACACAAAGTGCTTCTGCTCGTTTCAAAGGATTCAATTCATCAAGAAGACTTTGCTTAATTGCGTAATCAAGAGGAATATTTGAAAGAATATAGTCTGTTATTTCCCCTGCTTCTTTACGGACTGAAACCCCGATAACAATATCTGACGGAAGCTTAGGTACAAAATATGCATATTCCTCAAAAATACCAACAAGGTTACGGACGAGAGCTTCCTCGTATTTAGCATTTTCAGGACTTACCTTTTCTGTTTCGATACGACGAACAACAGCAGATAAAAACGGATTTGCTGAATTGATATGTAAAAGCTCTGCACGATAAAGGCCATATACAACTACTCGAAGTGTATCCGTACCCGGAAGTTTCATAACCTGCTTAATTTCACACACAACACCGGAACCGTAAATATCATCATGTCTCGGGTCATCACATTCAAGGTCCATTTGAGTTGCAAGAAAAATATTAGTTTTCTTTTCCATAGCACTTCTGACTGCTTTTATCGACTTTACTCTTCCCACATCAAAATGCAATGTCATTTCAGGAAAGACCACAAGTCCGCGCAATGCAACCATTGGCATTGAAAAGGATTTTTCATTAAAATCATTAAATATTTTATTTGTATTTTCCATTTTTAAATATATCACTCCTATTATGAACCTATATTATATAATAAAATTCAATTTACTGCAATAAATACCATATAAATTTTTAAAAATTAATCATTTAACATAAAGATTGTTAAAACATTGAATAAGTTTTAAGCAAATTTAATTAGTTTTTAAGAAAAGATTGTTAATTTACTGACAATCTATTGACTTTTATATATAGATTTTGCTATAATTTGTCCAATGTTTTTATTTTTAACAAAACAATTATGTAAATTTAATCTTTTTTGGAGGTTTTTATTATGGCAAGAGTTTATAATTTTTCAGCGGGTCCTTCAATGCTCCCTGAAGAAGTATTGAAAAAAGCAGCGGCAGAAATGCTCGATTATGAAGGCAGCGGACAGTCTGTTATGGAAATGAGTCACCGTTCAAAGGTTTATGACTCAATCATCAAGGGTGCTGAACAGCTTCTTCGTGAACTTATGAATATTCCTGATAATTATAAGGTATTATTCTTACAGGGCGGTGCTTCAACACAATTTGCTGCTATTCCTCTCAACTTTATGAACAAAAACGGTAAGGCTGACTTCGTTATCACAGGTCAGTGGGCAAAGAAAGCTTATCAAGAAGCACAAAAATACGGTGAATGTAAAGCAATTGCTTCATCAGCTGACAAGACTTTCTCATACATTCCTAAGCTCAATAAAGACGAATTCACAAAGGATGCTGACTATTTCTATATTTGTATGAACAATACAATTTACGGAACAGTTTATCACGAGCTTCCTGACACAGGTGATGTTCCTCTTATTGCTGATATTTCATCATGTTTCCTTTCAGAGCCAATCGATGTTTCAAAATTTGCAATGGTATATGGTGGTGCACAGAAGAATGTTGCTCCTGCAGGTCTTACAATCTGTATCATCCGTGAAGATATGCTCGGAAATGCAAGAGACATTACACCAACAATGCTTAACTATCAGATTATGGCTGATAATGATTCTCTTTACAACACACCACCTTGCTATACAATTTATATCTGTAAGCTTGTTCTTGAATGGCTTAAGGAAATGGGCGGACTTGAGGCTATCAAAGAAAGAAACGAAAAGAAAGCAAAGATTCTTTATGATTTCCTTGATAACAGCAAGATGTTCAGAGGTACAGTTGTAGCTGAAGACCGTTCACTTATAAACGTTCCTTTCGTTGCAGACAGTGAAGAGCTTAATGCAAAGTTTATCAAAGAAGCAACTGAAGCTGGCTTCGTTAATCTTAAGGGTCACCGTTCAGTTGGTGGTATGAGAGCTTCTATCTACAATGCTATGCCAGTTGAAGGTGTAGAAAAGCTTGTTGAATTTATGGCTGAATTTGAAAAAGCAAATTCATAAGGAGAATCATTATGTATAATATTTTAACTTTAAATAAGATTTCTGAAACAGGTCTTTGCCGTTTCAGTGATGAATATATTTGTGCAACTGACGCTAAAAATCCTGATGCGATTCTTGTTCGTTCAGCATCAATGCACGATATGGAATTTGATGCTAATACTCTTGCTATTGCTCGTGCAGGTGCAGGTGTCAACAATATTCCTATTGACAAATGTAGCGAAGCAGGTATCGTAGTATTCAACACTCCGGGTGCTAATGCAAATGCAGTTAAGGAGCTTGTTCTTACAGGTCTTTTCCTCTCTTCAAGAAAGGTTATCCCTGCAATTGATTGGGCAAAAACATTAAAAGGCAACGGTGACACAGTTCCAAAGGATGTTGAAAAAGGTAAGAGCGCATTCGCAGGTCCTGAAATTAAGGGTAAAACTCTTGGTGTAGTCGGTCTTGGTGCAATCGGTATTCTTGTTGCTAATGCTGCTGCAGCACTTGGTATGAAAGTTATCGGTTATGACCCATATCTTTCTGTTGCGCAGAGTATTACACTTAATCATCATGTAAGACTTACAGACAATCTCAACACAATTTATGCTGAAAGTGATTATATCACTCTCCACTTACCTCTTAACGACGGAACAAGAGGACTTATCAATGCTGATACAATCGCAACTATGAAAGACGAAGTAAGAATTCTTAACTTTGCTCGTGGTGAACTTGTTGATACTGACAGCATTCTTACAGCTCTTGAAAACGGTAAGGTTGCTTGTTATGTAACTGACTTCCCTAATGATGCAGTTATCGGTGCAACAGGAGTTATTGCTATCCCTCACCTCGGTGCATCAACACCTGAATCAGAAGACAACTGTGCAATGATGGCTGTTGACCAGATTGCTGATTATCTTGAAAACGGTTCAATTGTAAATTCCGTTAACTACCCTGCTGTTACACTTAATGCAAGTGAAAAACACAGAATTACAATTATGCACAAGAACATTTCAGGTATTGTAAGTAAAATTACATCAGGTCTTGCTAATGAAGATGTTAACATTGACAATATGGTAAATAAATCAAAGGGTGAATACGCTTATACAGTAATTGATTCTGATACAGGCGCATCTCCTGAATCTCTTGAAGCACTTAAGAAAATCAACGGAATTATCCGTATAAGAGTAATTAAATAAATCCCATAAATTTAATCAAAAAAAAATAACTCGTAATGTGTAAATACATTACGAGTTTATTTTTTATTCTAACCAGGTAATATTAGTGTCTGTTAAGAAATTATGTAAACTGTAGCATATAAGAACATTATCGGCACCTTCTGTTTTACAAAGCTCAGAAATAGGTTTCTTATAATAACGCAAATCTACAAGAATTACATTTTCATATGATTCACATAAAAATCCTCCAAGGCAATTAGAATATGAATCTCTTATAACAACAATAGTATCATCTGTTTTTGCATCAGGGTTATGAATCTTTACAAGAGAATGATTACCATCGAGATAAACGGTATACTTATCAGTTTCATTCAATCTGTCGCGATAAAAAACACCATTATTTTTTTCTTCACTTTCAGCATTAGTAACGACTATATTCTTTGAGCCTGTCCATAATTCAAGGGTTTCACCCGGGGTTAACCATAATGCAGCTCTTGAATAGTTTGACCCTGTAAAGCCATCAACAGTCTCAATTGTGAAGCCATCCTTTGATAAATAATCCTTATTAATATTTTTCATATATGCTTCATAAGCAGTGTATGTTCCAAGACTATTCCAATGATGGTCTGTTTTATAATACAATGATGGATTATCAAAAGTATCCCTTATATCAATCACATTTAATGACGAATCAGCCATTGAATAGATTGTAGAAATCTGTTCATAATCAGGAAAGCTATTTGCATATTTTGAAACCTGGTCTCTTGAAGCCCAACCTGAGGAAGGTACAATCATAAAATCGACCTTAACATCCACACTCTTAGCAAAAGAATTGATGGCATCCATATCTTTTTTTGTTTTATCCTCTTTCATTTCAACAGGAGCTTCGACAAGTGCATTATCTTTTGTAAGATAAATATCTGATGTAAGTCTTCTTCCTGTATACAGCTCAAAATATGAATTAGTACCAACAAAAAAGTCTCTGAACGGCATATGGTCAGCCATATAAGATTCAAGATTATTTCCAAATTCTCCACTGGTAACTGAATCCTTATTTATTTCAGGAAATTCTGCAAGATATCGTTTTTCAAGCTCTGAAAATTCTGATTTTGGTGAAAAGATATATAGGCAGAACATTGCAACCAGAAAAGAGCAGAAAATACTAACTATAATTATATGTTCTTTTTTCTGTTTCATAGTCGTCTCCTTAGAATCTGAAGTAAATAAACGGATTATAACTCTGATTAGCAAGTGATGCAACACAAAGAAGCATAAGCACTACACTAACAGCTATTTGTCCATATCGAACTAAAGCATGTTCTTTTCTTTTATCAAAGAAGTTTTTAAGTATTGGTGTTGATGCAAATATACCAATAAGCAATATCGGAAGATATGCTATCATAATTGTATTACCTGCATTAGTTGAAGCTACAGGTGTAAACAACTTGACAAAGAACGCTCCAAGTGTCGATACATCTTCAAAGAAGAACAATACCCAACCAAGCATGACAAGGAAAATTGAGTAAATGTGTCCGACTGCAGATGGCAATTTCTTAAGAACCTTTAACATAAATGTTTTTTCAAGAATAAGAATGAATCCGTAGTACATTCCCCACAAAACAAAGTTCCAGCTTGCACCATGCCATAAACCAGTCAATGACCATACTACAAGAATATTGATAATCTGACGAGCTATACCCTTTCTGTTACCGCCTAACGGAATATAAACATATTCTTTAAACCATGTTGAAAGGCTTATATGCCAACGTCTCCAAAATTCTGTGATATTCTTTGAAATATATGGATAATTAAAGTTTTCAAGGAATTCAAAACCAAACATTCGTCCAAGGCCTCGAGCCATATCTGAATAACCTGAGAAGTCAAAATAAATCTGTAATGAATAGGCGCAAATACCCATCCAGGCAACTACAGTTCCTTCTTCTGCCTGAAGCATATTCCACAAATTACCCATTGGATTTGCAAGAAGAACCTTCTTTGACAAACCAAAAATAAATAAAATAACACCTGAAGAGAAATCTTTAATATTTTCTCTACGAGAACTAAGCTGTTCAGCCACATCACCATATCTAACAATTGGTCCTGCAATAAGCTGCGGAAACAATGTAACATATGTTCCCAACTTCATTGGGTCTTTTTGAACAGGAGCATCGTTTCTGTAAACATCAATAACGTAACTCATAGATTGGAAAATATAGAAAGAAATACCAATCGGAAGAGTTATTTCAGGAACGGTCAATTCAGAGAAAACAGGAATATATTTTAATATTTCAACTACAAAACCTGCATATTTAAAGAATCCAAGAATAAGAAGATTTGCAGCAATAGAAAGAACAAGTACTGCTTTTGCTGATTTATCTTTACTTTGTCTTGAATGAATCAAAATACCGAAAATATAGTCAATAATAATGGTTATAACCATTAAAATTAAATATACAGGCTCACCCCATCCGTAGAAGAAAAGACTGGATAACAATAAAACAGGAATTCTGAACGAACGTGGTAGAATATAATATAATAAAAGAACTATTGGTAAAAATACAAATAAAAATACATTACTTGAAAAAAGCAATGATATCACCCTTAACTTTTAATAAAATGCTGAACCAAATTAATGATTCAGCATTCGTTATATATATAAATTATAAATTCTTTGCCGCATCGTTACAAACTTTTTCAAGTTCGTCAACATCCGGTGAACAGATAAAAGCGAAATAGTCACCTACAACAATTGTCTTAGAAGCCTTAACAATTTTATTCTGTTCCGGAGAATATGTAATGCTTTCTTCGTCCTTTGCCTGAATTCTGTTCTTAGCAGCATCTTCAATTCTCTTTAATGCATCAGCATCTTTTGCTTTAATAAGCCAGATTTCATCAGCGAGCATACCGTCAGCGGAAATAGCAGCATAGCATTCAACATAATCATCAGGATTAACGCCATAAGAATTATACATTTTATCAGCATCAAGAGGATACATTTCAGGCATTAATGCGAGACAATCATCATAAACCTTTTTAAATGCACTATCACTTACTGTAGCATCTGCTGAAGTTGTGTTTTCTGCTTGTGTAGTAGATTCACCGTTTGTTTCCTCGCCATTATCCTTTGCACCACAAGCACAAAGTGTTAAAAGTGTTGTAACACATAATAAAATTGCTAAAACTTTTTTCATCATAATTAAAATCTCCTTAATACTTTTTTATTTTACGCTTCTGCCGGTGGGACTACTGGCTGAGGCGGTGATGGTGGGACTACTGGCTGAGGAGCTGTAGTCGGTGCCGTAGTTGGTTGAGTTGTAGGCTCTGTAGTTGGCTGAGTTGTTGGTGCCGTAGTTGGTTGAGTTGTTGGAGCCGTTGTTGGTATTGTAGTACTTACAGGCTTTGTTGTTGAAGCCGGCTTAGTAGTTGTTGTAGCCGCAGGTTTTGTAGTCTCTTCTGACTTAGCAGTCGTACCTTCAGAAACTGTTGTTGATTCAGAAGGTTTTGCGATTATAGGTTTTGGATTTGTATCCTGTGTTGCGGCAAATAATTCAAGAGCAGAAATCCAGATATCAAGACCCTGAGGATTAAGATGAACATACTGGTCAGAACTATATTTCGGGTCAAGACCATTTGATGAATTTTTAAGTGGAGTTGCAACGTTAATGTAAACGCATCCTAATTCAGCAGCAAGCTTCTTGAGAAGCTCATTATATTCATCAATTGATGTATTATTAAGGAAAGGTTTTTTTTCAGAGCCTATTACAATTGGAGTCATGGACTGAATAAAGATTTTTACATTAGGATTCTTTTTCTGAATATTGGTAATCATCGTTCTCAAATTATTAACAGTACCATCAAGCTTTGAATACATATTAAGGTCATTCATACCAAGCATAATGAATAGTTTTTTACAACCACATGCTTTAACTGCATCTTCAGGTGACATCTGTGAGCCTTTATAAGTGAGAAGCATGCTACCATCCACAGCATGTCTTGAGCCATATGAACCTCTTACGAGATATGTAGCACCTGCCAACCTATTTAAATATGGAGCTCTGATACTCAATCCAACGCTAATTGAGTCACCAATAAATGCTACATCCTTAAAGTAATCTCCGGCAGCAGCTTTGATAGCTTCAGGGTCTGACAAATCAAGAGTTGTTGGTTCCTCCGTTGTTGGAGTTGTAGCCTCAGTTTTGGTTTCTGATTGACTTGAAACCTCAGATAAATCTTCTGTTTTTTTACATCCAACAAACAGACAAGTCATCAGTACGCATATAACTATCGCAACACTTATAATTCTTTTTTCCACAATAACTCACCATTTTCGACAAAAATTCACATTAATAAAATTATAATATTTATTTATAATTAATGCAAGACCTAAATGAACATTTTATAAACAATTTTTTTAATATTTTTTGATAAAAAAATCACTTTCAAACAATTTTGTTTAAAAGTGATTTTAATCATAATTTATAAATTTTTTTCGTCTGTCTTTTCACTGTTTGTTCGAATAATTTCACTACAATTTCTTTTTACATCTATGTAATCATAGAATTTTTTTACTCTTAAATTGACACGAAATTCTCTGTCACAACTTTCACAATAAAATATACCGCGAAAGGATTGATTCATAAACTTCCATTTCTTAACTGTCTGTACTTTTCCACCACAAATTTCACAGAAACAATTAAAGAGATTTTTATCTATAAGTGGGTCATTTTTGTTTTTAATTACATAAGGATGGAAAAGAAGACGAGCATAAAAATCATTATCGCATTTCTTAATAAACTCCATGAGTTTATCTTTGTCATAAACCTTTTTAAAACATTCTGCACTCAAAAGACTATCATCCAACGCTCTGTGATGCGGAAAACTATCAGGGTCAATCTGAAGACACTCTGCAGCATAAGAGAGACCTGCTTGTTGAATATTTTCCATATTAATGAAGCATTGACAATACCTTTGTAAATCAGCATATTTTTTTATAAACTCAATACTTTCTTTTTTTAAAAACCATTTATAATTGGCAAGAAGTGTTCTTATGTCCGTATCACCCCAAGACATAACAACAGCATCATCCCCTACCCAATCATCAAATTCTTTAATGACCTCAGCAAAAGGTTTTCCGCCACGAACATCGTCATTGGTAATATTTGTAAGAGTTTTAATTCTTGAACGAAGTTTTTTTGAAACAACAGGTTTTACAAGCTCTGAAAATGTATCCACCTGATTTAATTCATCATCAAGCTTAACAGCGCCAATTTCAATTATTTCATTCATAAATTTCTGAGTGGCTTTATTAAAAGAATTATTCCACTCCAAATCCATTATTATATAGTTCATAACACACCAGAATTCTATTTGCTAATTGTTAATTTATCCTTTGAACAGAAAAACCTGACACCATCATCTGTTAAAAGTTCCTCTGCTTTTTTTCTGCTTAATAATTCGCTTTTAAAATCCAAATCCAGCAACGGTTTAAGCACAAAATTTCGTTCCGTCATTCTCGGATGAGGTAGAATCAATGATTTTGTATTCTTGATTTCATCTCCAAAAAGCAATAAGTCAATATCAATAACGCGAGGTCCGTTTTTTATTGTTCGTACCCTGCCCAAGCCTGATTCAATACCGAGTGCAGCACCCAGAAGAGTATCCGGATTGAATTCAGTTTCAACCTCAACAACAATATTGAGAAAATCATCCTGATTATCATACCCTACAGGGTCTGTTTCGTAAACATTAGAAACGTCTGTAACAGATGTCATAGGCAATAAATTTAAGGAATCTATTGAGTCCTGGAGATTTTTCATTCTGTCCCCTATATTTGTGCCAATTCCAAGATACGCCTTCATGCTCTTGACCTCTCAATAGTAACAGCTACATAATCAAAATCAGCTTTAATAGGTGCTTCTGGCTTTTTAAGTGTAATCACTAATGCGCTGATTTTTTCAAATTCAAGAAAAAGCTCATCAGCTACTCTTTGAGCAACTCTTTCAAGCAAATCGTTTTTCTCACTTTGTGCCACTCTACGAACCGTTTTTATGATTTTTGCATAACTTACAGTATCGTCAACATTGTCAGTTTTACAAGGCAATGACAAGTCAACAGTTGCTTCAATATCAAATATAAAGTTCTGTCCGTCAACCTTTTCTTCCGGATTAACACCGTGATAACAGAATAATTTTAATTCTTTTACTATAATTTTATCCATATTAACCTCTTAACACTGCATCGCACATTTTTGCTGACATAACATTTTCACGAACATTATGAACTCGTATAATATCCGTTCCGCCCTGTATTGCTAGTGCATTTGCAGAAATAGTTCCGTAAATTAAATCATCATTTTCTGAATTTGTTGCAATTTTAACAACTCTTTTTGATGAAAGTGCAGTGAGTAATGCTACATCATTAATTTTTATTTCTTTTATATTCTTAATAAGCTCAAGATTATCCTCATAGGACTTACCAAAACCTATTCCCATATCAAATGCAAGCTGGTTTCTTTTAATTCCAAATTCTTCACATTTATATAGCATATCATTAAAGAAACTAAAAACATTTTCCGTAACTCCACTGGGGTATTTAACAACTGTTGACGAATCACCGCCACCTGTATGCATTATAATCCAACCACAGTTATAATCCTTCACCAATTTTGCCATCTCAGGATTAAAAACACCACTCACATCATTTATAATTGATGCTCCGTTTTCCAATGCATACTGTGCAACTTTAGGATAAAAGGTATCAACAGAAATCACAGCGTTTGTTTCATTTGCAAGTAATGGTAAATACTGTTTAATTATTTCAAGTTCTTCCAAAGGTGTTAAAGCTGTATGTCCCGGTCGTGTTGAATGAGCACCGATATCAATAATATCAGCACCATCTTCTGACATTCTCTTAACATGCTCAACTGCTTTTTCAGGTGAATTATACTTTCCACCATCAAAAAATGAATCAGCAGTAACATTGAGAATACCCATTACATATGTTTTTTTGCCTAATACAAAATTAAAGTTTTTACTTGAAAATGTCATCTTAATCCAAGAAGAGTCATTACCTCGGCTCTTGTTCTTGCATCCTTTCTCATATTTCCACGCAACGCAGAAGTCTGTGTTTGCGAACCTGCCGCCCTAATTCCTCGCATTGTCATACAAAGATGCTCTGCTTCCACAACAACAGCAACGCCTTTCGGATTCATTTCTTTCTGAATAAAATCTGCAATCTGTGCAGTTAATCTCTCCTGCAGCTGTGGTCGTCTTGCATAACTATTTACTATTCTTGCAAGCTTTGAAAGTCCTATTACAAGACCTTCATCATTTGGTATGTATGCAATATGTGCCTTACCCACAAACGGCAAGAAATGATGCTCACACATTGAATACATAGGAATATCGCGTACAACTACAATTTCATCACTCTGTCCTTCACGGAACATCTTCAGATGCTTTTCAGGGTTTTCCGTAAGTCCCGAAAAGATTTCCTCGTACATGTTTGCAACTCTTTTCGGAGTCTCAACAAGTCCCTCTCTGTCAGGGTCCTCACCTATTGCCAAAAGAATTTCACGAAACGCATTTTCTATTCTCTGTTTATCCATATTTTTATCCCTCTTCTAAAACTATACAAAGGTAGTTATATTTATCAAGTGTGTAATACTCGATTTCTTTTGCATTTAGATTTCTTCCACTTTTATATATTGCAGAAGAAATATAATTAAAAAAGTTATTATCGTTAGATATATCTCTAACTGCTTTTAACATATCATCAGAGCTTTTAAAGTAAAATTCAATATTATTCTTACCTTTTTTTAAAGTATCTGCAGTTCTGTCTATATGTTCAGTAAAACCATTATAAGACTCTACAACAGCATTTTCAACCACAAAATAATTTGCAGAATTACTTACGCAATTGGTATATTCAATATTAAAATCTTTATGGTCTTCAGAAATAAAAGAATCTGTCACATTAAAGTAAAAATATAAAACCATATCAGTCATGCTTGAATCATCCCATGTGGCATCCAAGTGATAATATTCGCCATCTATTTTTACAATATTCCACATATGAGGCTCCACACTCTCTTCAGTGATGCCATTTCCAATTATTAAATAATTATCAATATCAACAGCATCAAGAAGAATCTGAATAGCTCTTGCATATCCCTCACATAATGCATTACCATTAAGTAACGCTTCATAGGCAGTATCTATATATTTATCGGATTTTTCAATATAATCTGTGTTTTCACATACATAGTTATGGATATATAATTCTTTTTTATAATCCGTTTCCAGTAATTTTATCGGAGCAATAATTTCTTCAATTTTTTTATTTAAATCCTTCGTTATTTTCTCCGCTTCAGAAACAGTGTGCCTGTATTCAGGAGTAAACATAATTGCATTATCATATTCAGTATATGTAAAACTACTTTTAACCCAAAAAATATGCGAATTATCATATAAAACAGACATAAATAAATCTTTTAAATCATCCAATGCAACATCAATATAAAATGATTCTTCAAAATTCATTAAAGAAACATACATCGTTCTATACGCTTCTTTTTCTTTATTATTTAAATTATTATAATAATAACAAGTATCTTCTTCAACTTGTTTATTAAACATTTCGATTTCTTGCTGAGATGGTCTGCATTCTTCAACCTTATTATTTATTTTAAAATCATCGATTAATTTTTTAACCGGAGAAGCGGAAATTATTATAACAAAAATAAGGAGTACTGAAATAATATTACTATATTTTCTTTTCATTCCTCTCCTCCTTTAACAAGCATTCCAAATTCTTAAATAGTATATCATATAAATATCATATTAACAATAAGAAAAAGAGTTTCTAATGAAACTCTTTTATTCTGTAAATGTATATTCTTTCTGAACTTTTTCAAAACCTTTTGTACTGTCACTTGCTTTAAAAAT
>JAZSHP010000137.1:0-7844 GCA_045533355.1 Candidatus Fimenecus sp. | reverse complement strand
CAAGTAATTCCAAGGCGGACAACATTTACACCAATGGACTTCATATCCTTAAAAACGTTTTTTTTTAAAAGTTGTCTGCGAATAAGAAATTCGTTTGCATTATGTTCTTTGATACAATGATTTACTCCTCGGAATATTCTTTCTCTGCCGAATTGGTCATTGATTCTTAAATTATCGCAATAAAACTTATATTTACCTCGTTTTTATTGTGGTGTGAAATAATTTTATCATAACAAAATATTGATTATAATAAACAAATAGTTGATAAAGTGGTTGATATTTAGTATAATTACAAAGAGGTGTTTTGAATGGTTAAACCTACAGTTAAACTTTACGAAAATGATTCATATATAAAAGAATTTTCTGCAACTGTTGTGTCGAGTGAAGAAAAAGACGGTGCATATTTTGTTGTCCTTAATGAAACTGCTTTCTTCCCTGAAGGTGGCGGACAAGATGCTGACAAAGGAAAAATAGGTGATGCAGACGTCCTTGATGTACAGATTAAGGATGAAATTATATATCATAAGGTCAATAAAGCATTTACAGAAAATGAAGAAGTGAAATGTCATCTTGATTGGGAAACTCGTTTTGTAAGAATGCAGAATCACACGGGTGAGCATATTGTTTCAGGTGTTATTCACAGCCTTTTTGGGTATAACAATGTGGGCTTCCATATGAATGATTCTCTCATAACTTTGGATGTTGACGGACCTTTGACAGAAGATAACATAAGAGAAGTTGAGATAAAGTCCAACAAGGCAATTTATGATAATAAGAGTGTAAAAGCTATCTATCCGACACCTGAAGATTTACCTGATTATGACTACCGAAGTAAGCTTGATATTACCGAAGGTGTCCGTCTTATTGAAATTGAGGATTATGACCTTTGTGCTTGTTGTGCACCTCACGTTGCTAAAACAGGTGAGATTGGAATTATAAAGATACTTTCATTCATTCCATATAAAAAGGGTACAAGAATTGAAATGATTTGTGGTGCTCTGGCACTTAATGATTATCAGAATCTGCATACAACCAATAAATCTGTTATGAATATGCTTTCTGCAAAGAGGTTTGAAATAGCAGACTCTGTTGAAAGAATACAGAATGAGTTGGCATCTCTTAAAGCTGAAAACAAAAAGCTTATGGCAGAAATGGCTTCACTTAAAATGGAAAAGCACACAAACGATAACAAGGTTTGTGTGTTCATTGATGGTGTTTCTTATGACGAATTGAGAAATTGTTCAAATGAGCTTATTGAAGAATTTGAAT
The DNA here is from genome assembly GCA_045533355.1 of Candidatus Fimenecus sp. Classification (GTDB taxonomy): domain Bacteria; phylum Bacillota; class Clostridia; order Oscillospirales; family Acutalibacteraceae; genus Fimenecus. Next base: position 6,575 of record JAZSHP010000137.1, on the reverse strand, counting down.
ATTGTTATCTTTTCTCAAATACAGAAGACGATAATTACATTTATGTTGTTTCAAGTAAAGAAAATAATGTTCGTGAATTAGTGCAGAATCTCAATAAATCCTTTAATGGTAAAGGTGGAGGGCGCGACACGTATGCTCAGGGCAAAATTGTCGCAGACTCAAAAGAAAAAATAAAAGACTTTGTTTTATAAAAAATAAGACCGGGTAGGAAATTTCCTATCCGGTCAATTTTTTGTTTATTTGTTAGCTTGTTTTGAATATTTGAGTTTGTAAACAAGTCTCATAATTCTTGTTTCAAGCGGATTGATTGGTTCAATCTTTTCAAACATCTGAGCACTAACCTGAATCTTAGCACCCTTGTTAGTAATGAATTCAATAGCGCCTGCATCGTATTCGCTACCTGCAACACAAAGAGCACCGTTGTTTTCAAGAAGAACTGCATTTCTGCCCTTAAGCTTTTTAACAACCTTCTTAGCAGTAGCAAGAGAATTGTTAGGGTCATATTTTGCACTCTTAACATTTACACCGACAATCTGAGCAAAGTCGTCAATCAATGGACGCATTTTCTTGCCCATTTTTGAGCATGCAACTGTATATGGGTCCTTTGTATGATAGATGAAGTTAACATCGTTACGCTTTTTGTAAACTGCACGATGGAGTTCAATTGAACTGTTACTTGCATCACCAGCAATAATATCACCAGTATCAATATCAATTCTTGTAATTGAACCATCACCGTCAATAACGGAAATGTTGAAAACAGGACCGTCACGTTCACTCTTACATGGCACAAATTCAGGAGCAGATGAAGGCTTCTGAACGAATTTTTTTACAACATAGTCGTTGATAGCTGTAAGACTATCAGCAACAGTGCCTGTGAGAGAGGTGTACTTATCCAATACGAATTGTTCGCAGACATCCTCAAGACGCTTTGCAACATTAAATGCATCGTCATAGTCAACACCCATGCAAACAGCACCGTGGTGAGCCATAACAGCAGCCTTAGAATCTGAACGAGTAATAGCTTCAATAACGCCTTTACGAAGTTTCTTTGTTCCTGGAAGACCATAAGAAGCAATTGGAATATTGTTACCAATAATTTCTGCATTCTCACCTTCAACATTGTTGATGTCCATTCCAAGAGCTGAAACAATTGAAGCATTTACCTGATGTGTATGGATAACAAAGTTAACCTCAGGACGAAGTTTATAACAAGCTGCATGAATACCTTTTTCACTTGATGGCTTAATTTCACCTTCATATTCAAGGTCTTCAATGTTTACAAGTACGATTTCTTCAGGAGTGAGTGTTTCATAAGCACGTCCGCTTGGTGTGATAACGAACTGTGTATCACTGATTCTGCAAGAAATGTTACCCCATGTACGAGCAATAAGACCGCTTTCAATAAGCTCAATACCAGCTTTGATTACGAGTTCTTTAGCTTGCATAATTTCCATAATTTTCACCTCATTTATAGGTTAATAGGGTGGATGAAAGCATCCACCCGAAAAAATCAATGATTATTTTTCTGAAGGTTTAACTGCAACATTTGCAAATACCTTGTCGAAGCACTGGAGTGCCTGGTCAATCATCTTAGGTGTGTATGCAGCTGATGTGTAGAGACGGCTACCAGCAAGAGTAACAAGTCCTTCTGCCATGTAAGCAGCACCCATGTACTGCATTTCCTTCTTTCTTTCGCTTGTAGCTGAAAGAACACCAGGGATTTTCCAAGGTTTGCACCAGTCGATTGAGTAGTGCATTGTACCAACAGTTTCAAGGTGGCAAACTGAACCTTCATTCCAAACAACGAATGGAAGACCGTGCTTAGCAACGAGTTCCTGAAGACCTGTTGTAAGTCTGTCACCCATTTCGCCAGCCTTCTGACATGCGTTCTGCTTGTCGATTTCTTCAAGAGTGAAGTAACCTGCACAGCATGAAAGTGGGTTAGCAGTCATTGTACCGCCTGTGAATGCCTTCTTAACCTTCATACCTGAATCGTCAAGACCAGCACCAAGGTGTTTCATATACTGTTTCTTACCGCCGACACCACCAGCACCCGGATATCCACCAGCGATAACTTTACCGAAGATTGTAAGGTCAGGACATACACCGAAGAAGCCCTGAGCACCAGCCATACCGATACGGAAACCTGTAACAACTTCATCAAATACGAGAAGTGCGCCATATTTACGGCAAAGTCTTTCAACACCCTTGTTGAATTCATAATCAACTGGAGTTGTACCACTTTCAGGACCGATTGGTTCAATGAATACAGCAGCTGTACCGCCTGTAAACTGGTTTTTCCAAAGCTTTCTTTCAAGGTCTTCAAGGTCACCAGGGAAGAATTCCTGAGTGTGCTTGAAGAGGTAAAGTGGAACACCACTTGCCTGTGTGAACTTAGAACCAGGAACACGGATACCGTAACCGAGCTGGTCTGACCAACCGTGGTAAGCACCACCCATTTTAAGGATGTTCTTCTTACCTGTTGCAAGACGAGCAACACGAACAGCTGTCATACAAGCTTCTGTACCTGAACCCTGCATACGGAACATATCAACTGATTCAACTGAGTCAGAGATTTTCTTAGCAAGTTTGTATTCGAATTCGTGGAAAAGACCTGTTGAAGGACCACATGTGTTAAGAAGGTCAATAACCTGGTCACGAACAACCTTAGGATTTGAACCGAGAACTGTAGGTCCGCCTGCCTGAAGGAAGTCAAAGTATTTGTTTCCGTCAACGTCATAAAGGTAAGCACCTTCAGCCTTTGTGAAAACAAGTGGGAATGGATGATTGAAAGCAAGGTTGTGCTGAACACCGCCAGGGATGATAGTCTTTGCTTCTTCAATCATTTCCTTTGATTTAGCACATTTCTTCTCATAGTACTCTTCTTCATACTGTTTGAGAACTTCAGGTTTAATTGAGTAAATTGGTTTGCTGATAAGTTCATCAAGCTGTCTGTTAATCTGAGCAGCATCATGGTAATGTGCGATTGCAAATCTTGTATCTGCCATAATTTTTCTCCTCCGTTTTTGGATATATTTATCATCTGCCATTACGACAGATAATCATTCACATACAATTATATCACTAAAAAAAATTGTGTCAACAATTTTTAGTAATTTAATAAAAACGCAATAGTTAAAAAACATCTACAAGTTAAAAAATTTCTAAAATACAGTTAAAAAACATCTAAAAGGCTCTTTGAACAATAAAAAACACCACTGATTTTTGTCTACATTAGACAAGTAAACCAGTGGTGTTATATGTAATATGGAGAATTTCCGTCGAAATTACGCGAATAGACAAAAATTATCTAAATAAATTTCTAACCAGATTTCCCGCATCAAGATTGTTGAAATCAGTAGGTGAGTTTTTAAAGTTTTTCAGTGTTTCCCAACGTATTACATATTCCTTAATCTTTTCGTCAGGAATTGACAAATGCAAATCACATAATTGTGCAATAAGTGTCTTTACAGAGTCCTTATTACTGTTCATAGCATTCGTAACCTGATGGAAAAGGGTGGAGTTGGCTTTTTCTGCTTCGTCAAGATATTGAGGAATAAAAACTGCACAAGCAATTCCGTGCGGCACATTATAATCCTCAGTGAGTGCATATCCCATTCCGTGAGGGAAACCCGTTCCACCTTTGTTAAGTGCAAAACCGGCATAGAGTGATGCATAGTAAAGAATGTCTCGGTCTTCCTCGGTTGGCAAATCCTTGCTTTTGCTTAGCTTTTCAAGAATCGGATAAATCATTTTTATTGAAATAAGTGCGAATTGTTGTGTAAGAAAATCTGCACGAGGTGAAAACATTGACTCAATAGCGTGAGCAAGAGCGTCCAATGCAGTTGAAACAGTTGTTCTGTATGGTACAGAATAGGTGTATTTTGCATCTGCAATAGCAAATTTTGCATAATAATTTTTGCCACTGATACTCTGTTTTCTGCCGTTTTCACGAGTAAGCACAGAAACACCTGAAACCTCACTGCCGGTGCCTGATGTTGTGCCGATGACAACTAGAGGCAAAGGCTCATTTTCCACCTCTGCTGTGTAAATATCGTCATTGATAATGTGAGGATTTGTGGCAAAAACACATACAGCCTTTGAGGCATCAAGAGGTGAGCCGCCACCAATGCCCACAACAAATTGAGCACCAAAATTTCGTGCCACCTTACCACCGTCACAACAGGTTTTTGTCAATGGGTTTTCAGTAATTTCATTATAAATGGTATATTCAATACCCGATTCGTTGAATATTGAAATTAATTCATCAAGTGCACCTGATTTTTTTGCAGATGTATTTCCGGTCACAATAAGACATCTTGTGCCAAGGGATAAGAAAAAGCTTTTGTTGTTTTGTAATGCGTCTTTACCACCGAGAATATTCACCGGCATATAAAAGCTGAAATCATAGTTCATTATAATCACTCCAATGAGATTATTGTACCATTACAAATCAAAAAATCAACAGTTAATTTTATGTGTATATACAAATTATAATTTGTCGGTGTAATTGATTATTAATTTGGATATGAATCGTAGGGGACGATGCCCACATCGTACCGCAGTCGGTCAATAGCACACTTTAGAACGGGACGATGTGGGCATCGTCCCCTACAAGATATGTTGTTCTATATTAATTCCCCGACAAACTCTGATTTGTCATTTGGTTTTATATCTGAAAAGTTGATTTTATAAGTACGAAAAAAGGCAATATTGACTCAAATTCCATATTGATATATAATTAAGGTATATAATTTATTTGGAAATATCAGAGAAAGGAAAATATTATGAAAAAATCTAAGAGTATTTTCTCCGTTTTTTTGGCATTGATAATGATACTTTCAATTATTCCGATGTCAAATATCATTCCGAGTGCTGCAACAACAACTCCGCCTACAATCAGCGAGAGTGAAGCTCGTGATAAAATTTATGAGCTCTATGAAATTCTTGGTGAGGATTCTCTTTTCACTACAACTCGCACTGAAACCTGTGGTGTTAAATCCAGCGGTCATGGTTGTGATTCTTGCAAGTTGAGTGAAATTATTGAACAACAATGGTTTATCGATGAGTTCGGAACAACGACTATTCAGCAATATCCGCATACATATAATTCAAGTGGAAATGCGGGTGGACCTGACGGAAGCTCATGTTTTGGTTTTGCTGCTTTCGCTGAATGGTATGTGTTCAGCTCTTGCGAAACAGATAAGGTGACAACACAGTATGTGGGTACATTTGCTTCTAATTATGAAAACGCAACTGCGTATGTAAGAACAGGTGACTTGATACGCTTCGGCTCACGCCATTCAGCTATCGTTATCTCTTGTGATTCTACGGGAATTCAGGTTCTGGATTCTAACTGGGGCATTGATGGATATAATTGTCAGGTGAAAATGCATAATGTAAAATATAACTTCACTGATACTTTTACAATTTCCCGTGCAACAAATTCATCTGCGGTTTCGTCAACACCGGTAACACCACCAACCTGTGATTGCTCAACATCTTATGAAGGCAACTACAGATGTACAACAACTGGTGCAACCCTGAATATCAGAAGCGGACACGGAACAACATATTCTGTAATCGGCTCTATCCCTGAGAGAGCAATAGTATCTGTTTCAAAGGCTAATGGAGAATGGGCTCATATCACTTATGGCGGAGTGGTTGGATATGCATCAATGAGCTATCTCGAAAAAATTGAGCCTATAGTAATCAAAACTTCAGCAGACTCCGTAAATCTTAAGCTTGGTGAGACTGAAAGTCAGGTAATCGATGTTTGGACTGAAGGAAATTCCAGTAACTCATTTACTGTACAATGTGACAGTGAAAATGATAAAATTACTTGCGATTTGGGTGCGCTTAACGGTGATAATAAAATGCCGTTGACTATTACTGCAAAAGCAACAGGAACTTCAAAGGTTAATTTGTCAGTAAAAGATAATCAAACAGGTACAGTTCTTAGTACTGCAACGGTAAGTGTTAATGTTGATGCAAAAACATATACAATATCATACGATGCAAATGGTGGTAGCGGTGCACCATCAAGTCAGACTAAAACTCATGGAACTGCATTGACTCTTCCAACTGAAAAACCAACAAGAACGGGATATACATTCCTTGGATGGTCAGTGAACCGTACTGCAACAACTGCAACATATTCAGCAGGTGGAAACCTTACAGCGAATGCTGATATGACTCTTTATGCAGTGTGGCAGAAGAATGATTTGACAGTATCTTCAATTGAAATCGCTTCAAATCCTGTTAAAACCGAATATTATGTAGGTGATACATTTGATTCAACAGGACTTTCACTTAAGGTGAATATGAGTGATGGTACAACAAAGATAATTACATCAGGCTTTGCTGTTACAAATCCGGATATGACTTCAGCAGGTACAAAAACCGTGGTAGTTGAATATAGTGGTAAAACTGTAACATTTACAGTTAATGTGATTGAAAATCCGGTTACTCCGGACACAAGCTATACATTCTACATTGTTGCTCCGACTACAAATATAGTCAGCTATAAGAATTCAGCTCTTCTTAACACAAAAATCGAAGGTGATGCTCCT
>JAZSHP010000149.1:0-18019 GCA_045533355.1 Candidatus Fimenecus sp. | reverse complement strand
AATATAGTCAGCTATAAGAATGAAGTTGTTCTTCAGACAAAAATTGAAGGAAATGTTCCTGAAAACTCAAGAGTTGAGTGGACAAGCAGTAATGATAACTTCAGTGTTGAAAAGAATGCAGACGGTACCTTGAAGATAACTTCACAAAATAACGGAAATACTGTGTTTACTGCAACACTCTGTGATGCGGAAGGAAATGTTCTCGCGACAGACGAAATTGAAATGCGTTCAAGAGCAGGATTTCTTGATAAACTCATTCGCTTCTTCCTCACACTTTTCGGACTTGTATGAAAAAAGTAAATAATTAATAAATATGCTGTGTGGCTCTTCTGAAAAAGAGGAGCCACTTCTTTGTTTTATGGTCATTTTGTAGTATTTATAACCGGTTATTTTAATATATTTACCAATTGAATAAATGAGAAAAATATTGTATTATATTATAGTATGGAAAAATAGGTGGTGAAATGGTGAAAAAGAGCAAAAATGTCCTGATGATATTGGCTGTTGTGCTTGTTGCTGTAATTTTTACCCTTTCACTTTTTGGTGGTATAACCAATGATGCTGAAGCAAGTAATTTTGCTATGGGTAGTCCCGTAAATGTTAAGGTTTACGGTGAAAAAAAGGGCGACACTCTTTGTGGTTATGCTATCGAGAAAATAAAGTTTGTTGATAATGCGTATTTGTCCCATACAATTTCAACCTCTGCGGTTTCCGTTTTAAATAAAGACGGTAAGTTGACTGCTGACAAATGGTTTGGTGATTATCTTATCAAATGTGTTGAACTTTCTGCGAAAAGTGATAGTTTTACACTTTTCAGCGGAGATTTGAAAGACTTATGGCAAATCGAGAATGGTGGCAATATTCCAACGGATAGTGAAATTGCTGATTTGCTCCAAAAACTTGAAAATACAGAACTTACAATCAAAAGTAACGAAATGACCTTGCAAGACGGAAAAATTGATTTAGGTGCGTTGGGCAAGGGTACTGCTTGTGGTGAGGCAATTGATTATCTCAAAAAGCAGAATGTCGAAAAAGCCCTTGTGATAGTTGGCGGTTCAGTTGGTGCAATAGGTAATGACCCATACAAAATCGGTGTTCGCAATCCTTTCGGTGGTCAGAATGACTATTTTGCTATTCTGAATGTTACAAACTGTTTTGTGTCAACATCGGGTGATTATGAAAAGTATTTTGAACAAGACGGAATAAGATATTCTCATATTTTTGATGCCACAACAGGAAAGCCTGTACAGAATGACATAACCTCTGTTACGGTAGTAGCTGAGGACGGAACGGTAAGTGATTTTCTTTCAACTGCAATTTTCTGTGAGGGAATTGAAAGTGGTCTTAAGCTTGCAGACGAATTCCGGGCAGAAGTGATTATTGTAAAAAAAGATAAATCAGTTCTTGTAACTGACGGTTTAAAAGAAAAATTAACTATAAATGATGAAAGTTTTTCAATTTCGGTGATTGAATGAAAAAACTTATTACTAAAAAAGATTTTATATTGCTTGTTGTTGTGCTGATTATTGGTATTGCAGGATTTTTCTTTATGAATTTGGCAAAGCAAGGCACAACAGCACAGATAAAGGTTGACGGTAAAGCGGTTGAGACTATACAACTTGACGGAGAAGGCTTTGAAAAGGATATTAACGGTGTTACTGTCTGTTGCGAAAACGGTGAAATTTATGTAAAAGAGTCAAGCTGTCCTGATAAGGTTTGTGTAAGTAGTGGCAGAATCTCAAAAGCAGGTGAGGGTATTATATGTGCTCCCAACAGAGTTGCAGTTGAGATTATCGGCGAAAAACAGCTTGATGCATTGACAGGGTGAATGTATGAGAAACGAAAAGATTAAAAGAATTACATTCACAGCACTTATGACTGCAATTTCTGTAGTGCTTTCATTTGCAGAGGGGCTTTTACCAACGGCATATTTTATGCCACCGGGAAGTAAGCTCGGACTCTCGAATATTCCGGTTATGTTCTCAGCATCAAAATTGAGTGTTGGTGAAACATTACTGATTGTTTTGGCGAAATCGGTATTTGTGTTTATAACAAGAGGATTTACCGCATTTTGTATGAGCCTTGCAGGTGGAATACTCAGCGCACTTTGTATGACTATTTTGCTACGAAAGAAAACAGGATTCGGATATGCAGGTATCGGTATTTTGTCTGCAATATGTCATAATCTGGGACAGTTGTCCGTATCATTTTTCTTGGTGCAGAGCAGTGCAATTATAGGTTATGCACCCGTAATGCTTATAGCATCAGTTGTAACGGGACTTTTAACAGGTACATTATTACGGTTAGTAATACCGTATTTTTCTAAATTGATAATATTAAAGGAGATGAAAATGTGAGACCTTTAAAAATAAAAGTTGAAGGATTGCTTAAAGCAGTAAAAAAAGGTCGTGGTGGTGTGAGTATTGCCCATCACAAGAACACTGCGGGTATGCGAGTTATAAGAATTCCAACACCGCCCTTTGTTCAGATTGCTATGTCTCAGGGTATCGGCGCACCTTGTACACCAACGGTTAACGTGGGGGATTACGTTAAACTTGGTCAGCTTATAGGCGACAGTGATGCTTATATCAGTGCACCGATTTATTCTTCAATTTCAGGTACTGTTACTGAAATCAAGGATATTAAGCTTTCAACAGGCGTTACTTCAAAGGCAGTTGTTATTGAAAGTGACGGTCTTATGGCTCCTGACGAATTCACACCACCTGTAGTTACAGATGCAAAGAGTCTTGTTGATGCGGTTCGCAAATCAGGTCTTGTGGGACTTGGTGGTGCAGGTTTCCCTGCTCACGTAAAGCTTAATCTTCCTCAGGAGGCAAAGATTGATACACTTATTATCAATGCCGCTGAATGTGAGCCATATATTACAGTTGACTATCGTGAATGTGTTGAAAACAGCGTTAATATTATGCGTGGTGTTAATGCTGTCAGTAAATATCTTCATATTGATAACGTTATTATTGCTGTTGAGGATAACAAGCCAATCGCGTTGCAGATTCTTAAGGAAATTGCAGATAGTGCAACTCAGGGTGAAAAGGTTAAGGTTATGGCGCTTAAATCAAAGTATCCGCAGGGTGCTGAAAAGATGATTATTCAGTCAGCAACAGGCAGAAAGATGCCACCGGGTAAATTGCCTTCTGATGTTGGTTGTGTTGTAATGAATGTTGCAAGTATCGCTTTTATCGGTCGTTATGTCGCAACAGGTAAACCACTTGTAAGCCGTAGTATGACAATCGATGGTTCTGCAATCAGAACACCTAAAAATGTTCGTGTTCCAATCGGTACAATGATGGATTATATTGTTGACTACTGCGGTGGATTCGTGGAAGAGCCTGAAAAGATTGTTTGCGGTGGTCCTATGATGGGTGCTGCAATAACAAACATCAATTATCCTATACTTAAAGGTAACAACGCTTTACTTGCATTTAAGAAAGGTGACTTGAGTATTAAGAAGGAAACAGATTGTATCCGTTGTGGTCGTTGTGCAGCAGCTTGTCCGCTTAATCTTGTTCCTACAAATATTGAAAAATTCACTAAAATCGGTGATATTCCAAAACTTAAACATTCAGGTGCAATGGTATGTATGGAATGTGGTTCTTGTGCATACAGTTGTCCTGCCGGTAAGCCTTTAGTTCAGCATATGCGACTTGCAAAGGCTACAATTCGTGAAAAGGAGGCAAAGAAATGAGTGAAATAACTAAAAAGCTTGTTGTCAGTGCATCACCGCACTTTCGTTCAAAGACAACAACGACACAGATTATGCTTGATGTCATAATTGCAATGATTCCGGCACTTATCGCATCAGTAATTCTTTTCGGAATCCGTTCACTTATTCTTACTGTTGTCTCTGTTATTTCTTGCGTTGTTTTTGAATATCTCGCAAGAAAGATTATGAAAAGACACAATACAATAGGTGACTTGAGTGCTGTTGTAACAGGTATGCTTTTAGCATTTAACTTGCCATCAACAATGCCTGTATGGATGGTAATTATCGGTGCGTTTACTGCGATTGTCATTGCAAAACAGTTCTTCGGTGGTATTGGTAACAACTTTGTTAACCCTGCTTTAATCGGACGAATTGTACTTATGGCATCTTACCCGTCACAGATTGGTAATTTTGTAGCACCATTTTCACACAAAGGTGGTGTTGATGCAGTTACAACTGCAACACCATTAGCACAGATGACAACAGTTTATTCTGGTGATGATATGGGTGTGGCTCTTGACGGAGCAGGACTTCCTTCACTTTTAGATATGTTCCTTGGTGTAAAAGGCGGTTGCCTTGGTGAGGTTTGTATTCTTGCTCTTGTCTTAGGTTTTATCTATCTTGTAATCCGTAAAGTTATTTCACCTGTAATTCCACTTGTTTATGTTGGTGTAGTGGCTGTGGCAATGCTTATAGCCGGTAAGGGCGATTTTGAATTTATGGCTTATCAGATTATGGCAGGCGGTCTTGTTCTCGGTGCTGTATTTATGGCAACTGACTATACAACATCTCCTGTTTCATTTAAGGGTAAAATCATTTATGCAATTGGTTGCGGTGTTCTGACTTCACTTATCCGAATTTTCGGTTCATTACCTGAAGGCGTTTCATTCTCAATCATTATTATGAATATTCTTGTTCCTCATATTGAGCATCTCACTACTGCAAGACCTTTTGGTGAGGTTAAGGAAAAGAAAAAGAAGGAGGTAACAGCAAAATGAAGAAATTCGATTTAAAAGAAGTTCTCGTTCCTACCCTTTCACTTTTTCTTATCTGTGCAGTTGTAACGCTCTTGTTGGCCGGAACTAACTCAGTAACAAAGCCACAAATTGAAAAATTGCAGATAGAAACAGCAAACAAGACAAAAGCTCAGGTTCTTTCTGTGGCAGAAGGCTTTTCTGATGAAAAGACAGTTGATTTAAATGGCGTTACATACGCATATTTTGAAGGCTATGATAAAGATGAAAATGTAGTCGGATATGTGTTCACAACATCAGCAAAGGGTTATGGCGGAGATATCGTAACAATGGTTGGTGTGTTAAACGACGGTACAGTCAGCGGAATGGATTTCCTTTCTATTTCCGAAACTGCAGGTCTTGGTATGAATGCTGATACTGATGAATTTAAAAATCAGTATGTAGGCAAGACGGTCGGAATCGGAGTTAATAAAAATACACCTGTCGAAAATGAAATTCAGGCACTTACAGGTGCAACAATCACATCAAAGGCAGTTACAGAAGCTGTTAATATTGCATTAGAACTTTTTGAGGAGGTGAATAACTGATGGCAGAAAAGAAATCTATTGCTCAAGAGTTTTCAAAAGGTCTTATTAAAGAAAATCCTGTTTTAAGACTTGTTCTCGGTACTTGTCCTACTTTGGCTGTTTCAACATCTGTTGAAAGTGCAATCGGTATGGGACTTGCTGCATCAGTTGTTCTCGTTTGCTCAAATATTGTTATTTCTGCAATGAGAAAGGTTATTCCGTCAAAGGTTCGTATTCCTGCTTATATCGTTATTATTGCAGGTTTCGTTACATTGGTTCAGATGCTTGTTAAAGCGTTTTTACCACAGATTGACGAAATGCTTGGTGTTTATCTTCCTCTTATCGTTGTTAACTGTATTATTCTTGGTCGTGCAGAGGCTTTTGCAAGTAAAAATACAGTTCTCTATTCAGCCGTTGACGGCTTGGGTATGGGTGTTGGCTTTACAGCAGCACTTCTCCTTATGGGTGGTATCCGTGAACTTTTAGGTGCAGGTTCAATTGCAGGATTCACAGTTTTACCTGAAGCTATTCCACCAATGACAATCTTTGTTTTAGCGCCGGGTGGTTTCTTCGTATTCGGTATTTTGATTGCACTTGCGAATAAGGTTGCAGAGCGTAACGGTAAGCCAAAGGCAGAACTTAAAGGCTGTTCTGCTTGTCCAATGGCTTCAACATGTACACTTGTGGGTACAAATGATGCATGTAAGGAGGAAGCAAAATGATTAAAGTATTTTTAGCAATTCTCCTTACAGGAATTTTAACTGACAACTATATTCTTTCAAAATTCCTTGGTATTTGTCCTTTCCTTGGCGTTTCCAAAAAGGTAAATACAGCAGCAGGAATGAGTGCAGCTGTAATTTTCGTTATGGTACTTGCAACTGCAGTTACATATCCGATTAACACATTACTTGTGAATAATGATATGGCATATTTGCAGACAATTGTTTTCATTCTTGTAATTGCTGCTCTTGTTCAGCTTGTTGAAATCATTCTTAAGAAATATATGGTTTCACTTTATAATGCTCTTGGAATTTATCTTCCGCTTATCACAACCAACTGTGCTGTTCTTGGTGTTGTTCTTCTCAATGTTGAAGAAGGTTATACGTTTGCTGAGTCAATCGTTTCTTCTCTCGGTGCAGGTTTAGGCTTTATGGTTGCTATGCTTATGTTTGCAGGTGTCCGTGAAAGACTTGAGGGTGCAGATATTCCAAAAAGCTTACAGGGACTTCCAATCACTCTTGTTTCAGCATCTCTTGTTTCAATGTCATTCTTAGGCTTTACAGGACTTGTTGACGGCATTTTCAATTAAGGAGGGAATAAGATGGATATTTTAACTGCTGTTATTATTGTGGCTGTAATCGGTCTTGTTCTCGGTCTTGGACTTGCCGTTGCGTCAATTGTTTTTGCTGTGCCAAAGGATGAAAAGGCAGAGGCTGTTCGTGAATGCCTTCCTGGTGCTAACTGTGGTGCTTGTGGATTTTCAGGCTGTGACGGTTATGCAGAAGCACTTGCAAAAGGCGAAACTGATAACACTGCTTTGTGTTCACCGGGTGGTAATGCTGTATCAAAGGATATTGCAACCATTTTAGGTCTTCAGGCAGGTGAGGTTATGCCTGAAGCAGCCGTTGTGCTTTGTATGGGACATAACGAAAATGCAAAACTCAAGTATGATTATCATGGCGTTGACAGTTGCCGAATGGCATCACAGCTTTATAGTGGACCAAAAGAATGTGCGTATGGTTGTTTAGGACTTGGTGACTGTGTCCAGGCTTGTCCTTACAATGCAATTCACATATGTAACGGTGTTGCAAGAATCAATCCTGTTGAATGTCGTGCTTGTAAGATGTGCGTTAACACTTGTCCAAAGGGACTTATCGAAATGATGCCACTTCACCGAATTACTGCTGCTGTGCTTTGTAAAAACCACAACAAAGGTGCAATTACAAGAAAAGAATGTACTGCCGGTTGTATCGGTTGTATGAAGTGCGTTAAAGCTTGTGAGTATGATGCCGTTAAGGTCGAAAACTTTGTAGCGCACGTTGATTATCATAAATGTATCGGCTGTGGCAAATGTCACGAGGTTTGTCCTGTTGGTGTTATAGACCTTGTTGATATGAAAAAGGTATAACAGAACTGCCCTAATAAGCGCAGAACAAAAGATAAAATATATTTTACCTTTTTAAGCTTTTTTCGATGCTTGGAGTATAAACATACGCCTTCGCACCGAAAAAAGCTTTCTGCATCTTATTAAGACAGTTCTGACAATTAATGTAACAAAAAAGATGACTGTCACCGGGATGACAGCCATCTTTTTTTATGAGAAAAATTATTATGAAAAACTAATATTAAACGACTTCATTGAGAAGTCTATATATGAAAAATTTCTGTGTAGCAGGAAAATAGGGATTGGTGTTATACTTTATGAAAAAGGAAAGGGAAAATTTGTTGGGGATTGGAAAACCCACCACACAGAAATTATGAACAACTAAAGGGAACTTTGTTTGGTCTCTCTTCTGTTGTGGCTATATAATAACAGAAAAAAACACAAAAGTCAAGTATTTTTGCACAATAAAATTATTAAATATTTGTGAATAATGCACAAATAGATTGTAAACGAAAAATATTTGCATGGTGTGCAATAATTTTTTGTCTGAAAATGAGTTTTTGTGTAAAATAAACAAAAAATGATAGAATTTAAAGAGTTAAAGTCCCAAAACATTGGTTAAAAATCATAAATTTGTTTAAAAAGTTTGTGCAATATTTTTTAAAGAAATTAAAAAAGATATAAAAAATGGGGTTGAAATTATCAACCCCAAAAGTTTTTATTGTGTTTTATTATTTCTGTTCTGCTTCCATTTGTGCACGTTTTTCCAAAAGTGCATTGTGGAAATCTTCTTTTGTTTTGCCTGTGAGTTTGTAGAAGAAGAACGGAACACCTGGAAGGAACATCATAATACCGTGCATAATTGTGTAGAAGAACAAGAGTGTAACCTTTGTATCAAGGCTCTGAACAGGGGTTGGCACAAGGTCAGTTGGCTGAATATAGCCAATAATTGAACCGTCACCATAAAGAATGAGTGGTGCAACAGTACTTGCGATTGTACCACTGATAAGTGTACCGATACCGATAACAAATGGGAATGAGGCATCAAGGCGTTTACCTGTTTTAAGCTCGATTGTTTCAAGAACGTCAGCCTGGAACATACTTGGAAGAAGATTTGATGCACCGAACTGAAGACCGATGAGGAAAAGGAAAACAATGAAGATAACCTGTAAAATTGCAGTTCCTGTTTTGAAATATGCATATCCGACACCAAATGCAATGCAGTTTGCACAAAGTGAATAGATACCTGATGCAATATAAAGCTGTCTTGCATCGAATTTCTTTAAAAGGAAGTTAATTACAAGCATACCGACTGCAGTACCTATACCAACAGGAAGAACAAAGAGAATCTTCTTTGAAATATCGCCAAGAACAGCAGCTGCAATAAATGCTTCCATATATGTAGCGATACCACGGAAGCTCTTTAAAAATTCAGAGAAAATAATTGTCCAAGCATACTTATTTGTAACAATATCTTTAAAGCCTAAAAGAGGATTTTTCTTTTCTGCAGTATAAACAGTTCTTTCACGAACCATTTTCATACCAAGAAGAACTGTGATAACACCAACAACGCTACAAAGTCCTGCGGAAATTATGTACTGAAGTCCCTCGACACTGCGGATTGTTGTACCTGTAACAGCGTCAATAAGTCCGGCATCATCTTTTTTCCATATAAGACCAATAACAAGAAGAATAACAACAGGTGCAGAGTTGCCGACAGCCGATGCAATACTTCTGAAAGAAAGCACTTGGTCGCGTTCTTTCAGATTTGGTGTCATAACATTGGCAACCATATTGATGGAGTTACCAAATGTTCCGAATATAGACCAAAGAACAGCAATTGTGATAATATAGATGAAAAGAACTGTGCCTGAAAGGCCAGGAGGTGCCCAGAATGAAAGCATCATAACGATTGCCATAGGTACTGCTACTAACATTGCAACAGGTCTGAATTTACCACCCTTGCCCATCTTTCTGCCGTCAATGTACATAACGATAAAGAAGTTAAGTATAAACGGAATAATTGCTGTTAAAAGATTGAAAAGAGAAGTCTGCTCCTCAGGAAGTCTTAAAACATTAACGAGATAGGCGTTTCTGTTACCGCCAACCATACCTGTCATTGTGGTGTAGAAGAATACACCCATTAAATACAGGACAAATTCACTGTTTTTAACATGTTTTTGCTCAGTGTTTGTTGTAACTGTGTTACTCATAAAATCCCACCTTATAGTAAAGTATATATGATTATACCATATTAAAGGCAAATAAAAAAGACCATTTATTTCACGAAAAAATAAACGGTCTGTTGGTCATATTGACTATTTTATTTAAGCTTTGCAACGAGTCTGTAAATAGGTAAGCCCTGACTTACAAATTTCTGTTCATATTCTGTAACGATATTTCCTTCAAAATCACTGTTATGTAAATCAAGTGAAATTTCAGAAAGAAGGAATCCGTTCTGTGAAAAGCTCTCAAGAGAATATTCAAAAAATCCCTGACTGTCAGTTTTCTGTGCAATAAATCCGTCATCACAAAGAAGCTTTTTATAAATATCCAAAAAGCCCTTACTTGTAAGACGGTGACTTTCCTGACGAGATTTCGGGAATGGTGTGCTGAAATTAAGATAGATTTCAGTAACAGTCTTTTCTCTCATAAAAAGAGGGAGATATTCCGCTTTCATTTCAAGGAATCGGATATTAGGTATGTTTTCTCTTTTAACTAGCTCACAAGCTTCAACCAAAACTGTTGGTACACATTCAATTGCGAGAATGTTCTTGTCAGGATTTCGCTTTGCATATTCACAAGTGAACTGACCTTTACCACAGCCGATTTCCATAACGAGAGGAGCATTTCTGCCAAAGATTTCGTCCAAATCAAAAAAGTTTTCGTGTTCGTCGTTTGTACGGAAATCAAAGGATTCCAATGTGTATGGAATTCTTAAATCAGTACAGTTTTCGCGTCTTGTTTTAAGGTTTCTAATTTTTCTTGGTCTCATTTTTGCTTTCACCTTATGCCTTGATAAATAAAATTGATGTTGCGAGTAATAACTGAGCAATGAAATAAGCATACAGACTAATTGTTTTAATAGTCTTATTGCCTTTTCCACCGCCTAAAAGTCGGATTCCCAATGTCAGGTCGGAAACAAAGAAGAAAATAGCACCAACAATGAGTATAAGCATACCCCAAAGTCCGTTTTCTGAGCCACTCATATAATATGTAACGCCAAACACACAGGATTTTATAAGCATTACAATAAGGAAAATACTGTATATGTGTAGTGCGACTTTCATAAATGTATTGGCAAAATCGAATTTAAAAATAGGTTTAAGTGTCAGCGCAAAGGTAAGGAAAATAACTACAAATGCAATAACTTCAGGAAGAGTGAAGAATTCGTAGTCGTTTACCAACCGTATAGTTGACTTTACAAAAGCTAAAACGTAGAAAATATGACCTATTAAAAATCCGGTAGCGCCTATGTAAACGACGGACATTCTGGGATTCCCGGGTGGATGTGGAATATGCATAAACAAATCTCCAAACCAACCTAAGGCTAAGCCAATAATCATCAAGTTTGCATATTGTGATGTGTTATCAGTAATAAACATTCCCAACAAGCCGATTCCAACAAAGGCTGTTGCAGCAATCATCTTATATGTAAGTGATTTTTTAGTAGGCTCCGGCCAATAAGCCTTGTCATATAATGGCACAAAAACTAAAAATAAAAGATAACATACCCCTAATAATATTTTTAACCCCATAAAACAACCCTATTTCTCTTTTCTTAAAAGTGTTCCTTTTGGGAATACCAAATCACTCTTGATTTTTACTGTCATCATCGGATGAGGTGCAGACTCGATTTCGTTGTCATTACCGTCAAAAAGCTCTTCTGCTGTGAAAACAACGGGCTCAGTTGATGGCTGAAGTGCATCAAGAATATCACCACGGGAAAACTTGTTTCTCTGTTCAGCAATAATATATCCGTCTTTACAGTCTTTTACCTCTGCCATAACATCATAATGGCGCTTGTATCCGCCCTCAAAGCTGATGTTTGCATCTTCGTTAGGTGCATTGAAATAAAAACCTGTACAATAGTCACGATAACTTACTTTGTAAACTTCATCAATAACCCATTGAGATGGTCTAAAATCATCTGACGGTTTTTTAAGATATTCATCGATAGCAACCCTGTATGCATTTGTAACAACAGCAGCGTAATAAGCAGATTTAGCTCTGCCCTCTATTTTAAAACTGCTGATACCTGCTTTTACCATTTCAGGAATATGCTCAATCATACACATATCCTTTGAATTGAGAATATATGTACCTTCCTTTGAGTCCTGAATAGGGAAGTACATACCATCACGCTTAACTTCCATAATAGCGTATTCCCAACGGCAAGGCTGAGCACATTCACCTCGGTTTGCATCTCTGTTTACAAGGTAGTTTGAAAGTAAGCATCTGCCGGAGAAGGATACACACATAGCACCATGAACAAAGCATTCAATTTCAAGTTCCTTTGGTACTTTTGCTCTGATTTCAGCAATTTCTGTCATTGATAATTCTCGTGCAGTAACAACACGGGATGCACCCATATTGTAAAATTCATTTGCAGTAACATGGTTAACAATACCTGCCTGAGTTGAAATGTGAATAGGTACATTTGGTGCATATTTTTTACAAAGTGATAAAACACCAATATCAGCAACGATAAATGCATCAACACCGATTTCTGCCCATTTTTCAAGATATGATGGGAGCTTCAGTATTTCGTCATTTCGTGCTAATGTGTTACAAGTAAGATAGACCTTTACCCCTTTCGAGTGGCAAAGGTCAACTGCACTTTTTAATTGTTCAAAATTGAAATTCTGTGGTGCTGCACGCATACCAAAGGCATCTCCACCAAGGTATACAGCATCAGCACCATACATTAAAGCGGCTTCTAATCGCTCGCGGTCTCCCGCCGGAGCTAGTAATTCAGGTACAATCATTTTATTAACCCTCAGCATTTACTCTGTCAACAATACGTCCGTTTGCATTGTGGTCTTCAGGAGTTTTAGCTAAATAAATACCGCCCTTATTATCGTGTCTGAAGAAATAATATTGTGTATCTGCAGGATTAAGAGCCGCATCGATAGCTTCAGCACCGGGGTTACTGATAGCACTTGGAGGTAATCCGGCTGAATCATAAGTGCTGTAAGAAACGATGAATTTCTTAAGTGCAGGTGAAGATGCACGTTTAGCTATAGTATTCTTAACGTAGTCCTTTGTAGAGTCACATTCAAGGGTAGGGTAAACACCTGAGTTATCAAGACGATTATGAAGAACTGAAGAAATCTGCAAGAACTGTTGCTTGTCCACACCTTCTTTTTCGATAATGGAAGCAAGAGTTATTACTTCGTCCACAGTCATACCAAGCTCAGTTGCTCTTGCTGCATGCTCTTCATCCCAAACACTCTTGAATTTATCAAGGAATTTACGGATAACTGCTGCAGGCTCTGAACCCTGTTCAAATTCATAAGTAGCAGGGAACATATAACCCTCAAGTACACTATAACGGTCATCAGTATCTTCAAGTTGAGCAATGAATTCATATTCATTGCCAAAATCAACGGTTTCCATAACTCTGTATAGCGAGTCGGCAGAGCAGACCTTGTTTTTATCAAGTCTTTGGAATATCTGGTCAACTGTATATCCTTCAGGTATTGTTATGCTTATGAGATTGCCTCTTGTACCGCTTGTCTTAAAACGAGTCAGCATTTTTTCAATACCCATATCATCTGTGAAATAATAAATTCCGGGAAGATAGTTGTCATCTGTAAAGCCCATAAGCTTTGCGAAAACATTACAGAAGAGAGAGTTCTTAATAAGTCCTGCATCGTCAAGGATGCGAATAGCTTCGTATGTATCAGCATTTTCAGGTAAAGTAACTTCAATGGTTGTTTCACCCTTACGATTGATTGCAAGAACATCGTTTAAGCAACTGAGTATACAAGATGAAATAATTATTGAAATAACAAGGCAACAAGTGATGGTAATGAAACGCTCTTTATGTGCAGTAACAGTTCTTACGGCAAATCCGGTTGCATTTTTTGCGGCGTTACCAACATCTGCGAGAACCTTATTGGCTTTTTTACCTGTACTACCTGATTGCTTATTTGATGCAGAAGGCTTCGCTTTGTTTGTAATACCGGATGCGAAATTTTTAGCCTGGTCAAAATTAACTACAAACTTTCCTTTTTTCTGTGGTGCATTCTGCTTGTTTGCAGTTCTTGTTGTGCGATTAACAGGTTCTTCAAAATTTTTCAATGAGTCAATATTAAAAGACCTTGTATGTCCCATATCCTGGTTTTTGTTTGATGAAATATTATTTGTTCGTGGTGCAACCGGTCGCTGAGCATTATTTGTGCCGGCGGGTCTGCCTGTGCTTTGCTGAGCAGAAGGTCTTTGCGCCTGATTACCCGCACCTCTGCCTGTAGTATTTTCACCACCATATTTTTTCAAGAGTTCTTCATAAGAACTGCTGGAAAATTCATCCTGATATTTTTTCATAGGATTACCTCCTCTAATAATTGCTGTGTTACTAAAATATTTATTTTAATATCATATTTATCGGTGGGTAGTTTGTCGGTTAACATTTCTTCGTAACAAGGACAAATACTGATACCGTTAAAAT
The DNA here is from genome assembly GCA_045533355.1 of Candidatus Fimenecus sp. GTDB lineage: Bacteria > Bacillota > Clostridia > Oscillospirales > Acutalibacteraceae > Fimenecus. The sequence goes on along the minus strand of JAZSHP010000149.1, from coordinate 3,978 downwards.
TCTTAAGAAATTTGTCATAATAACCTTTGCCATATCCTATTCTGTAGTTTTCTTTATCAACGGAAAGGCAGGGAACAATGACAATATCATTTTCCTTCGGTTTATATTCTTCACAATAAGACTTTGGCTCTGAAATGCCATACATTCCTATTTCCAAGTCCTGTGGAGAATTTATCCGGTAAAATTTCATATTACCACTTTTATCTAAACATAAAGGATAGAAAACATTTTTGTTTTCCGCTTTGCAGTGTTCGACAATTAAACTTGTATCAAATTCTTCCTCTGTCGAGGCAAAAACAAGAACCTGAGTGGCGTTTTTGAAATAATCACTTTTGATGATTTTTCTGCCGATTTCTTTATCGTATATAGTTTTTTTGTCTTTTGGTATATCTCTTCGTTTTTTTATCAGTTGTTTTCGTAATTGTTTTTTATCCATTGTAAATTTGTAATGATGCTCGGATTTTCTTAATTTCAAGTGGGTTTGTAAGAATTTCTGCAATTCTGAGACCAAATTCAACAGCACTACCCATACCTTTTGCAGTAATGAAGTTGTCGTCTTTCACAACAAATTCATTTGAAACCTCAGCACCAAAAAGTTCTTCTTCAAAACCGGGGAAGCAAGTTGCTTTCTTGCCATTTAAAAGACCTTTGTGACCTAAAATTGATGGAGCGGCACAGATTGCACAGATTAGCTTGTTGTTTTCAACTGCCCAATCAATGGCTTTTTGTACAACAGGGCTTTTTTCAAGATTTAATGTGCCCGGCATACCACCGGGAAGCACGATTGCCTCAATAGTATCGTCAAGGATTAGAGCCTTTTCACTTATATCAGCAGCAACAGGAATCTGATGTGAACCAATTACAAAATCTTCACCAACACCAACTGTCAAAACATCAAGCTCTGCTCGTCTTAACACATCAACAACTGCCAATGCTTCTATTTCTTCAAATCCTGGTGCCAAAAAAACGTAAATCATATTGTTCACTCCAATGTAATTCCTATATAACAATCTATATTGCTTATTGTTTTATTTTCTGTTTTTATCATAGCAGGTGTGTAGCTTTCACCAAAGGTTATGCTACCCATAACCTTAACACCCGTTTTCTTGTATTCCAAAGGAATATCACAGTAATTTCCCTGCGCATTTCGTATAACTGTTTCTTCATCGTCAGAAACAAGACCGAAATCTGTCACTTTACCACCATATACAACACAGGCATTTCCCCAATAATTCAAAACAGACTCTGAAAATTCAATTTCATATTCATATTTCAATTTGTCTTTTTCAATAGGTGGTGTATCCGTTAATGTGTAACATCTGCTGATGCCAAATTTTTGGAATCCGCATTTTGCATAATAATCAAAAAGAGAACATTCAGCAGGTACAAGAAAGAGAAAATCAAGGTTACTCTCTTTGCAATAATCATAAGAAAAATCAAGCAACTGTTTCATATACCCTTTGCCACGATGAGCATATCTTGTCATAGCACAGTAAACACATTTACCTTCATAGTCGCCGATTTTACACGGCAAGAGAAAAAGTGCAGATGCGATTTCATCACCAATTTTTATAATCGGAGTCACTGTTGTCGGAAAAACGGTCTGAAAAAAATCTTCAATAACCTGCGCATCCTCTAAAAAAGTCATCTGCCAAAGACTTGAAAGTTCTTTTTTATCCTGAATTGTTGCAAATTCAATCATAATTTATCCCTTGTAAATTGCTGAATATTTAATAACTAATTTATGTGGTTGATAGGAAAGCTTTGCTCTGCGAAGACCTTCACTACCGGTATCCTCTTCACGATTTATAAATTCGTATCTGTCTTTAAGCTGTCGTGCAAATTCACGATTTATCATCTGATAAGCACCGCGGATGTTTCCGTATGCTTTTTCAACATGGGTGCAGAAGGTGGTGTCGTTAAGCTTTTCACCAAATGTGAAGGCTACAATTTCACCTTGAATTGTGAGCACTCCACCTTCAAAACCAATTTTGAAATAATCTTTTAATGCTTTTTTGATGGCAAGACTTTCTTCACTAATTTCTTCAGGGTTTTTCTGTAGATTAAGACCTTCCCAATGCTCGTTGAGAAGTAAGCATTGATGAATGTTTTCCTGATTTATAGGTTCATATTTCCAATCAAAAGTTTTCTCGAAATAGGAAATATGATTTTTCTTGCTGTGATATTTTCTTCCCACAAGATTTGCCAAATCATCTGACTTGTAAACATAGTCAAAGAAATCTCTTGTTTCATAGATTTCAAACTGGTTATGAAAAAGGGTGTTAAGCTCGTCTTTGTCTCTTTCAGTAAGTCCAAAAAATTCCAATTCAATATTATTGTTTTTTGTATATTTGATTAGTTTTTCGATAGTAGACTTTTTATCACCGTTACCGATAGGATAACAAAAAACAGGTTTGTCTGTAAAATCGGCAGAAACGAAAATTCCGTTATCATCAAGTATTCTGTTATCGTAAATATCGGACCACATAAAAATGTTGCCGAAACAGTATTCACAACAATCTGTCTGTCCGTATTGAAAGGCTTTTTCAACCCATCCTTTATCAGAAAGTGTAGGGGAGTGGAAATTCATTAAATAATCTCCTTAACAATATTAAAAATTGTGTTTCCGATTTCTTCAATTGATAATGGCTCGTCACCATCGAAACATTTAACAACATTCCAGTTAAATCTTTGTGCAGTATAAAGGGCAGCTTTTCGACAGGATTTAAGATACTCAACATTAGCTTCGTGAACATCTTTTTTTGTCTCCTCACCATTATATCTTTTTGACATAAGGCGTTGAGAAATATCAACATCCATATCAAGATAAATAACTGCGTCAGGCTTTGGAATTTCCATCATTTCATATTCTGTGAAAAAGAGCCAGTCAAGATACTTGTCCCATTCTGTTTCAGGAAGTTTTACTGTCTGATGTACAGCGTTTGATGTTGTGTAACGGTCAGCAAGAATGAGTGTACCGTTGTTGTAGTCATTTCCCCAGATGTTTTTGTAACTTGCATATCTGTCAACTGCATAAAAAAGTGAAGCAGAATAAATATTTACATCAGCGGGATTACTACCGAATTCACCGTTAAGATACATTTTTACAAGAGTACTTGATTTATTGTCGTAATCCGGAAGCTTAATCTGACGAAGTTCCACATTGTTGTCTGTCAACTTTTGTTTTAAAAGCTCAACCTGTGTGGATTTTCCGCTTCCATCAAGCCCCTCGATTACAATCATCTTCTTTTTCATGCATAAAACTCCAATATTAACCTAATTATACATAAAGCATTATAACAAAGAATTAAAAAGAATACAATATATAATGACATTAAAATTCAAAAAAACTTTTAACAATAAAAATAAAAAAACTCTATGGTTGCACAGTGTAGGGATTTATGGTACAATACATAAAATCAGAGTATTTCGTGAAAAAAGAGGGATTTTTATGGCATACGATTACAATAAAAGCACTGCATTAATCATTGGTATGACTGATACTGATGAAAAAGTTACAGCGGCAAGCGGTAGAATTTCCACACAGGAGGGTACAGCCCTTTCTATATGGGATAAATCTCAGGATAAGGAGAAAAATGCAAATCTTATCGGGAAGGTTACTGCCTCCGGTCATACCAGTACAGTTGAACATACATATTTCCAGATAGCATTCCAGAATGTTACTGCGGTTGTTGAACAGTTTATTATCGAATTCAGACTTGCTTCATATACAGTTAAATCAAGACGATATGTAAATTTCAGCGATGCAGGTTTCTATGTACCTGAATTTAATGATATGGAAATTGAAAAGTCATACAAAGAGCACATGAGTAAAATGTTTGCCCTTTATGACGAGCTTTGTGAGAACGGAGTTCTTCGTGAGGATGCTCGTTTTGTATTGCCATATTGCCTTTATAGTAATTTCTTCTGTTCAGTCAACGGACGTGAATTTTTAAATATGCTTACTGCTATGATTTG
>JAZSHP010000182.1:0-3838 GCA_045533355.1 Candidatus Fimenecus sp. | reverse complement strand
CCTATGATTTTTCATAGGAGCTGAATTTATAAATAACGATATATAGCCGTTTAAGATTACTTCATAGCCTCTTCAACCGCAACGGCACAAGCAACAGTAGCACCAACCATTGGGTTGTTACCCATACCGATAAGACCCATCATTTCAACGTGAGCAGGAACAGATGAAGAACCTGCAAACTGAGCGTCTGAGTGCATTCTGCCGAGAGTGTCAGTCATACCATAAGAAGCAGGACCTGCTGCCATGTTGTCTGGGTGGAGTGTACGTCCTGTACCGCCGCCTGAAGCAACTGAGAAGTAGTTCTTGCCCTTTTCGATACATTCCTTCTTATAAGTACCTGCAACAGGGTGCTGGAAACGTGTTGGGTTTGTTGAGTTACCTGTGATAGAAACGTCAAAGCCTTTCTTCCACATGATAGCAACGCCTTCTGTTACGTCATTAGCACCGTAGCAGTTAACCTTTGAACGAAGACCTGTTGAGTATGCCTTGCGGAATACTTCCTTAACTTCGCCTGTGTAGTAATCCATTTCTGTTTCAACGTATGTAAAGCCGTTGATTCTTGCAATGATCTGAGCAGCATCTTTGCCAAGACCGTTGAGGATAACTCTGAGTGGGTTCTTACGAACCTTGTTTGCCTTTTCAGCAATACCGATAGCACCTTCAGCAGCTGCAAATGATTCGTGACCTGCGAGGAATGCGAAACATTCTGTTTCTTCTTCGAGGAGCATCTTGCCGAGGTTACCGTGGCCAAGACCAACTTTTCTCTGGTCAGCAACTGAGCCAGGGATACAGAAAGCCTGGAGACCTTCACCGATAGCAGCAGCAGCGTCAGCAGCTCTTGTGCAGCCCTTCTTGATAGCGATAGCACAGCCTACTGTGTAAGCCCACTTAGCGTTTTCAAAGCAGATTGGCTGAATGCCTTCAACGAGCTTGTAGATGTCAAGACCCTTAGCCTTACAAACATCAGCACATTCTTCGATTGAGTTGATACCGTATTCCTTTATAACAGCGAGAATCTGTTTTTCTCTTCTTTCGTATGATTCAAATAAAGCCATTTTACAAATCCTCCTTATTCTTTTCTTGGGTCGATGATCTTAACAGCGTCGTCAACTCTGCCGTACTGACCCTGAGCCTTTTCAAAAGCAGTATTTGCGTCGTCGCCAGCCTTGATGAAGTCCATCATCTTGCCGAAGTTTACAAACTTATAGCCGATGATTTCGTCGTCTTCGTTAGGAGCAATACCTGTAACGTAACCGTCTGTCATTTCGAGGTAACGTGGACCCTTAGCAAGTGTACCGTACATTGTACCAACCTGTGAACGAAGTCCCTTACCGAGGTCTTCAAGACCTGCACCGATTACAAGACCGCCTTCAGAGAAAGCACTCTGTGAACGTCCGTAAACGATCTGGAGGAAGAGTTCTCTCATAGCTGTGTTGATAGCGTCACAAACGAGGTCTGTGTTGAGAGCTTCAAGAATTGTTCTGCCAGGGAGAATTTCAGAAGCCATAGCAGCTGAATGAGTCATACCTGAACAGCCAATTGTTTCAACGAGAGCTTCCTGAATAACACCGTCTTTAACGTTAAGTGAGAGCTTACATGTACCCTGCTGTGGAGCACACCAGCCTACACCGTGTGTAAAGCCTGAAATATCAGTAATCTGTGTTGCCTTAACCCACTTAGCTTCTTCCGGAATTGGAGCAGCACCATGAGCAACGCCCTGTCTTACAGGACACATGTTTTCTACTTCATGAGAATAAATCATAGTAATTTAATACTCCTTTCATAATAAAGAAATAAAATGCAATATGCACATACATTCATTATATAACATTTCGCAACTAAAATCAAGCATTTTTTTCATTTATTTCAGCTTTAACAATAATTTATATAAAATAAAGGATAAATATCTGTTATTTGACATCTTATACATTATTATAATGTAAGGGGATTGTCTGTATATTTTTTTCTGTTCAAGTGTGGATGATTTATCGTTTTTACGCAAAAAAACTCATATTTTTATCTCAATGGATAAAAATATGAGTTTGTGTCTGTCTTGCTCAAAATAGATGACATTCAAGAATATGTTCGGTTTTATAAATTGTGGTTTGACGTTATTTTAGGTTTTATCAATTCACCTATCATTGCACCGCCAATAATGCACACAGCACCAACAATTTGTATTACGGTCATTTTCTCACCGAGCAACAGGGCTGCAAAAATAACTGCCGACAAAGGCTCCAGATAACCGCATACCGCAACAGTTTGTACAGGGAGCTTTGCAAGTGGTGAAAAATAGAGATAACAACCAATTCCTGTGTTTAGAATACCAAGTATCAAAATCCAACTCCAAGCAGTTGCAGGTACATTGATAATAAATCCTTGTTTAATTCCTGTAAAGACTGCAACGGTCAAGAAACTGACGCAAAGTTGTATTACGGAGTTCTCCATACCACTGATATTTTTTGATTGCTTGTTGAGTGTTACCATAAAGAAATACATTATCGCTGACATTGCACCACAGAACAATCCCCAAGAATTACTGCTACCAACAGCATTGCCGTTTACAAGGAAAATACCAACAAGTACGGTCACAAAACCCAATAGCTTAGGTGCTGTCAGTTTTTCATGAAAGATAATCGGCGATAGTATCATTACAATGACAGGACCGCAATAATAAAGGAGCGAAGATAAACTTACGCCTATTTGTTGATATGCTTCATATAGGAACATCCAACTTGCTCCCATAGCAACACCGGACAAAACAATAAAGACGGTATCCTTTTTATTTTCTTTTATATGGAACTTACCTTTACTAAGTAAGAATAAAACAATCAAGAGGATACTGCCGATTAGTGTTCGCAGAAACACTATTTCGTAACTGTTAAGTGGTATATGACTTGCAACTATTCCGTTAAGACCAAACAGCAATAATGCTGATATGTATTTAATAAATGCTTTACTATCCATTGGGTACATCTCTTTCAAATTGTTATTTTTCGGTCTGCCCGATTTTCTATATTATACCACACTTTACAGATAATTGCAATAAAAAACCTCCGATGAAAATATCGGAGGGAAATTGGTTGGGGTGGAAGGATTTGAACCCTCGAATGACGGAGTCAGAGTCCGTTGCCTTACCGCTTGGCGACACCCCAGTTTCGATTTATTTTTGTGCTGTACTCATTCAGCTTTTATATTATAACACACTTTTTCGGGTTTGTCAAGGGTTTTTAAAAAATTTATTTTTTAATTATATATTTCTATTGCAAAATCCTGAAAATACGGATATAATATAATAAATAGTACACTTGTAATGCGTTACCACTTTGTTTTGGTAAAATTAATAATCGGGAGCATCATAATGAAACGACTTTACTTTATTGTAAATCTTGTGGCAGGAAAAGCCACTATAGGCTCAATGCTGGGCGATATATTAGACCAATTCACAAAATCAGGCTATGAAGTCACAATCCACATAACACAAAACGGCAAGGACGCTCGTGAAAAGGCGAAATACGCCTGTTCCGCAGGCTATGACCTTATCGTATGTGCAGGAGGTGACGGCACGTTAAGCCAATGCCTACACGGAATTATGGCAAGCGAAAATAAGCCTCCCGTGGGATATATCCCCGCAGGCTCAACTAACGATTTCGCACGTACTTTAGGAATTCCAAAAAACACCATGGACGCTGTGAAATGGATTACCAACGGCACTCCAAAGGAAATTGACATCGGCAGCTTCAATAACCGATATTTCACCTATATAGCCGCTTTCGGAGCGTTCACCAATGTCACATATGAAACCTCACAGCAGGTGAAAAACGTCCTCGGTCACGCT
>JAZSHP010000148.1:0-36429 GCA_045533355.1 Candidatus Fimenecus sp. | reverse complement strand
AAGCGGTCTTAGGAAGACAAGCAAGTTGTTCAACTCCTTGGCTCACAGAACGACATGGCTACGATCCGACTTACCTGCTTCTATAATGTCATGTATTCTGCCATTTGCAGTATTGGATATTCGTTCTAATGCTTTGTCATTGATGTGTGATTCGACTACAAATCTCGGTGTTGGTTCTTTACATTTTGGTTTAATGCCTTTGCGAACCGCCTTGACTTTTAAGCCTAAAAATTCCGAGTAGTTTTTTCTAAGATTAACTATCTTGGATTTTTCTTCGCTTATTTCAAGTCCTAACTGTTCTTTAAGCCATAGCCTAACTGAATGATACCAACGTTTTGCGTCATTGTAGTTTCTGCATACAATTTTGAAATCATCCGCATACCTTACCAACCATCCTTCTTTGAGATTGGTATAGCCACGCATTGCTCGGAATCGAAATCCCTGTTGGGTGGTTCCATTTCTTTGAATTTGTGTTGAATATTGCTTACGAAGTTCAAATGTTTCCCATTGGTCTGAAATCCACCAATCCAGTTCGTTTAAGACGATATTTGCAAGTAAAGGGGATATAATTCCGCCTTGCGGTGTTCCCTTATCAGGAAATCCAATACCTGCAACCTCTGCCTTTAACATAGCTGATATGATAGATATGACCTTTTTATCATGTATGCCTAAACTCCACATTTGACGTAAGAGTTTACCATGTGAGATATTGTCAAAGAATCCCTTAATATCTACATCAACAACATAGTACATATCCATTAATTGAATATACTTGTAATATACCGCCATAGCATTTTGAGCACTTCTCAATGGTCGAAAGCCGTAGCTTCTGTCATGGAATTTTGCCTCGCATATTGGCTCTAATACTTGTAAAAAGCATTGTTGTATGAGCCTATCTGCTATAGTTGGTATTCCAAGCGGTCTTGTTTTCCCGTTTGGTTTTGGTATTTCAACTCTTTTCACAGATTGTGGTTTATACCATCTCAATCTGTTTCTTACATACTGTGTCAACTTTTCTGTTGGCATTTTCTCAAAGTGTTTAATCGTTTTGCCGTCTGTGCCTGGAGTATGACTGCCACTGTTTTTCTTGATATTTCTGTATGCGAGCATTATGTTTTCGTCACTTTGAATAGTATCCATTAAATGAATAAAATTCTCGTTATTGATACTTTTCTTATACAGGTTATCTTGTATTCGTTGCATATCGTAGTATTCAGCATTTCGGGCTTTTTGCTTCTTGATGAGTTTCGGTTGTCCCAAGGTCAACCACCCCCTTTGAGTGTGGTTTTTCTTATTTCATACCTGAACCCTTGAATTATCATGTGTTTTGTTTTCGTATTAAGTCAAGACTTGTGCCTGTTCCTCCATTTCCATTACAGAAACTTCAAAGGTCATGGCACTACTTTCACCAGAATTAAGGATAGTTATATCTTTTGATTTTCCTATCCAACATTTCAATGCCTGCAACTGGCTCTATGTTTCTGGCTTCCCACGTTCCATTAAGACTATCCATTCTATATAGGTTTAGGTGCTTTCTCTAAGCCTGTATGCTTGATACTGCCTGTAACAGTATAAGGGGTTTCATAAAGAACCTTCTTACTAACCCTCACATACCACACTAATGTGTGACCAACATTTCTATTGGCGAAATCCTATAGACTTGTAAAATCGAAAGTTCGTCCGTTTATTTACATTCTCACCATGCCTATTTTGTAGGACTTCCGGCATATAGGTTACACAAGCCGCCTCCGGTTCGCTTTCGTGGAAAGACAAGTCTTTCCTTACGGTAACTCTCTGCCGACTTCTGCGAGCTTTATACAATTTGATTGTTGCTATCTCCTTGCATATCGCAGTATTAAAGAGGACATTTCAGGGCGTTACCCCGTCATTCTATCCTTCATCTTAATAGTTCTCCAAACTGTAATCAGGCAACTTTTATTGCCGTGATGTAATTGTTTGTGTGCGGTCTTTTCAACCGCAAACGTGTCGCACGCTCCTGAATTTCTATAACGTATCCGTTTTTTATCGCTTCAATAAGAGGCGTATAGACATATCTGAAGCCTTTTTCATTTTTCTTTTTGTCTTCCTTTTCTTTTGCAATTCTCTCAATTTCAGCTTTAACCTCATCTGCAGATATTTCATCATTAAATTCACCGGTCATATTGTAGTATGAACCTACAGGATCCGATTCCACTTCTGCAATGGTAGGAATATACTGAGATTCAGATGCATCAGCAAAATTAATTCCTTCGATATTCGGAAGAATCTGGCCAATGAAATCAAAAATCTCATTATCAGCTGAACAGGTAAGAAACATATAAGGAAGTCCAAGTCCTGCAGCAACTGCTTTTGCTCCTTCTGTTTTTCCTGAGCCGGCGGCACCGCGTAACATGAAATTACGCATAGGAAGCTGCGAATCGGTTGTCTTTTGAGCAAAGTTGCAGATCGTTTCAATCTCATCGGGAATTAAGTACCAATCAGGCAGCTCAGGAATAAGCGCCTGCTCTTTATCTGAAAATATTCTTTCGGAAAACTTGAACTTTCCGGCAAAATCTTTAACAGACATAACTGAGCTGGTTTTTTTGACCTTAACTCCAGCCTTAATTACCTTAAACACTCCAAAAAGAATGTCCGTTGCTGAATATGTCCCCTTCTTACGTGCAAGATCGTTGATAGTTCTTACATTTCCTGTGTCGGGATATTCTATCTTGACTCCGGACGAACCGCAGGTTTTAGGATTCTCAATTCTACGATAAACATTATCGCAAAGCTTGAAAATAGCTTCCTCAGTTATTGTGCTATCCGGAAAACCCGCTGCAAACTGCTCATATAGAATGTCGTAGAATTCTTTGAATTCTTCGTCCTCCATAAGAACAGGCATTAAAGCGAAGAAAAACGCAGAACCGGTTTCTTTTCCGCCGATGCCTTTATGCATAAAGGGTGCTGCAGAAGCTTTTTCATCGGTATAAACAGAAGCAAGTATGCTACCGCTTGAAATGTTATAGACAACAGCCTGTATATCTTTTCTCCCGCCTATATATTCCGCAATAATCTTTTTTCCGTTCTGCGTTCCTATTGCACCAAGATTGTCAAGAGGTGCACCATCCGTTGATGCTTTTGAAAGGTTCATGTAAGCCATTACAGCACGAAGTGTCGGTGCATGGAGTGTTGTCTTTTTCACAGTGCCTCCAAAGTTGTACTTTGAAAGATGAACAGATGATTCCTTTGGAAAAGAACCAAACAGAGGAGGAACTGCCATAGTAAAAGTACTCGCATCAAATAAAATTGAATTAGCCACTTAATACCCTCCTTACCAGCCAAGCAAAATGCTATCTTCGTTTTCGACCGCCGTAAGACCATGATCTTCGAAAATACCTATAAGTTTTTTCCAAAGATTCTTGCTTGGAAATGACTTAAGAGAGCCAACCTGCTTTTTATCCTCAAGTACAATACTTCCGTCTTCATTAATTAGAAGTGTTTTTGTGCCTTTTGCATTAAGCTCAGTAATAAGCTCCGTAAGCACCTTCTGACCGCACTGTTCAAACCAAACTTTTGTATCAACTGTGAAAGCTACATCTGCATTCTCATCTTCTGCTTTGATGATTTCTGCAATACTACTTGCTTTCAACATTTTGAAATCAATTCTGCCGTAAGAGTCCAGGATTACATCCGCTTCATTAAACTCTTCTGTTTTATGAGTGCGGATTCTGATTATACCGCCTTCAGTGAAAAGCTTAACACTAGGTTTATCAATCCAGTCCCATGAACTATCCGGGAAAGCCGAATGAAGTTTGTCAGTTATTCTGTGAGACAGATGATTTATAACATACTTAATATCAATAAGTGTTGTTGGCAGCGGTCTGCACTCTTCTTTTTTTGCAATCGCTCTTTTTTTCACACGAGAAAAATCTTCTTTGTGATTAAGGCAATAGGTTATGCCCTTTGCAATTACAAAAAGCGAAATTGTTACAAGAACAATCCACTGTGATACATTTTTGGGTAAAAGCGCAGTAGCGATAAGCACCAATACAATAACTGTTGTAAGTCCCGATTTTCTTAATAATTCTCTCATTGTTCATTTCTCCTTTTTTTCTTAAATATTATCTGAAAATAAAAAAAGAGGGGAATCGACAAGAGCTTATGCTCAAATCAATTCCCCTTCTCCGCCTGTACTGATTATACAGGCAAGCCATCGTCACAATCTTCGGTTGGAACACCGGATGATGCACCTTCTGAAGCTGCGTTTTCGTTGTTTCCTGCTTTACCGGAACCTGCATTTACATACTCCCAGTGCCAAACATCAATCTCTGATGTCGGAACTGCTTTCTTATCAGATTCTCTGATATAGGCATCAAGCTTCTGTCCGCCGACCACCTTCAGGAAACTTCCTTTCTTCACCTTTGCATTTACAATCTTGTTAACGAGATCCTCGCCAAAGATTGCGCATCTGTGATAGATTGTTGTTGCCTTTTCACCATAACCTATGTTTTCTGCGACATCAAAGCTGACAAACGGTGTTCCGCTGCCTGTTGTCTTTGTTTCAAGGTCCTTGGTTACTCTTCCGATTATGATTTTCATAATCAATTCCTCCTTCTGCCTTTAGGCTTTAAAATAAATTTATATATAAAAAAAGCCAACAGTTACTACCACAAACGGGCATAGTTATACTGTTGACTTGAAATACAAACACGACATCTAGTATGCTAAGACTTTACGGTGTAAAGTCTCGGGAACCCCACGCACAAATTCATTTATATTTGAATTATATCACAACATATAGTTGATGTCAAGCGTTTGTATTCAATATATAGTTTATTTTTTTAATTCTTCTTTTCTTGATTCATTTCCGCTTACAACAAACAAACACATCATAACAACGCCGAATATTCCGCCGCCAATGAATGTAAAAATATATCCCATTTCTACCCCTCCGTTCCTTGGTTTGCCACCTCATAGCCAAGAAAGCACTCTGATAGTATTTTATTTTTTATCCAATCTCCACACTCTCCTGAAATAAGGTTACTTTGTTTAAAATATAATTTATAATCTTCGTTTATACTTAGCTTTACATTTTTCGGAACCGATATTTCAATAACATCATCATTCGATAATATTCTGTACAGTCGATAATTACCTGTAATTTTATAGATCGACTCAAGACATCTACCCGAAATAATCATGTATTTATTCTGATTATAAATATTGCGAAGTTCAAATATCTTAAAAATATTTACTCCGCATATTATAACGCTCATTATCATCAGTATTTTATCTTTTGATTTAATCCCGTATGCTATTCCGACTATAACGCACATAATGCTGATAGCAGAGAGTAATATAGTCTTTTTGTGTATAATATCTTTCATAATTCTCCTACTATAAGAAATGCAGCCTAATGGCTGCATTATCTTAATTTTCAAATACTATTTTCTTTTTCAGATACAGATTTGCTACCGCTTTTATAACCTCAGATTTCAGTTCGCTGAATCTTGCATTTATTGTTATGGATTCTATATCATCATTTCCATAAACCTTTTCAATAAGATCTTCTTCATCTTTTATATCTTTAATCTTGGTTTCTGCACAACGTATAATCTCCGATGGTGTTATTGCAACACATTTCGAAATCCTTAACACACTCTTTTCGTTCTCAGTATAGTCGGTTCCAAAATATGAAGCATAACATTTTGCAAGGGGTACACCTTTTTCAAAATATAAATATACCATACTCTTTATTTTGTCAACAAAAGAAAATCTTACGGGGCGTATTTTAAGTTTGCTGATAAGCTTATATAAAGCATCTGCTGCAAGATAATCAGTTCCCGATACAACCAACCCTCTGATTTCAAGCCTTTTAAGTGTTTGTTCAAATGATGTATCGTTAAATATCCTGTTATCCGTTTTTCTTCTGATGTACTCTTTTTCAATAGCATCTTTATCAAGAAAATTCCAGTGAAGACTACCCCATATAATCAGTTCATCAACACTCATCTGATATTCGGTTCCTTCCACAATAATTAAAGGAATTTTATGTCCTTCCTCTGTTTTTGTTATCATTCTACCCAGTGCTGTATAGTATGTAACCATATATCTTCCTCCGTTCTTTATTCTAATATACTTTTACGATAGAAAAATTAAATCGCAACATTATGTGTTGAATAGCTTCAAAAATTCTTTATCGCTAAGCAGTATTTTTCTTGCTTTACTCATCCATGTTCTTAAGGAATTTGATGGTACATTAAACATTCGTGCAATTTCCTCGCCGCTGTATCCCTTTATTTTAAGTTCCAATGCGCTGAATCCTTGCACCGTTGTTTTCGCAGTGCAATTTTCTTTAGCCAAATTAATATGCATAAATACAAGGTCGTTCCTGACTTTTGTTAATACCTCGTTCTCTGTATTATTGTCTGTAGAAAGAAAATCTATTAACCCGGCACCGTTTCCTGAATCATCTTCAGTAAAGCATTCTTCAAGTGAAATGAAATCAAATTTTTTTAACTTCTCTTTCCTGTATACATCTATGAATGCATTTTTTATTACCATATTTGCAAAAGTTGTAAACTTTGTACTTCCGTCATATTTATTGGTTTTATTGCAAAGAGCCAGATATGCAATTTGTCTGTATTCTTCTGCTTCGTTCTTTTGAATATTAAAACTGCATATTAATTTTTTTATTATGTACTCAAGCTTTTCTATGTTTTCTTCAATTAATCTTTTTTCATTTTCTGTCATCTGTATCACCACTTTATCTTTTATGTATTGACTGGGATATCGATGTGATTATTATTTAACAGTTCTTTTACCTTATCCATCAGTAAGTCACATCTGTAATCGGAGAAAAATCCAATATGGCCTTCATCCTTTTCCAATCCCATAAAATATTCAACCCATCTATAGGCTTCTTTTTTACTCATAATATTTTTCTTCCACAAAAGCTCCAGAACTTTGTGTGCCTTAATTCGTTTATTTCTTAAGTCTCCTTTTGCAAGAGTTCCTCTTGGGATTTGTGTACCTTTATGGGTACTTACATACGAATCACATTCCGGGTAATTTGAACAAACATATACCCACTCCCCTTTGCCTCTGTCACCGTACACATAACTGTCATCTCTGAGCACTGCTTTTGCACCGCAATACGGACATGTAACTTTCTTTATCTTTTTATCTTTCTTCATTCTTGTTACTAAGCCTCCTTTGCTCTTATTTTAAAAATTATTTTCAGAAAATGAAATAGAGTTTATACAGAAAACTGTTTAATTATGTGTCAGTTTTCCAAGTTTTCCCTCAAACGATGGGAACCGTTTCCAGTTGTAGCTGTATCGGAAAAATCATGTATCTGTGTGAGCTTTAAAAATGGACAGCTTTTTCCATCAGTATGTTTAACAATTAACCTTTCAAAAAGACATTTAAATTTCTCGTTGCTTATCTCACACAAGCATTCGCTTTTATCAATTATTGTTGAAAAAATATAATTTGCATCGGTTACAGCGATGAATGTTGGATTACCGTCCGCATCAAAACTGAGAAGCAGATCATCGCAACAGTTTTCTTTTTTATATCTGCAAACGCTGCAGGTTATATAAATGCTGTTTCTCCAATTTTCGCTTATGTTACTTATAAATTTCCCGATGTTGGTGTAGTTTGTATAGCACTTACTCAAAAAATTACCTCCTTATAAAAGATTTACGGCGGAAAGATTAACTTCCCGCCGCCGTATTCTTTAAATTGACTGTTTAATAATCTTAGTAATAATACCGGTCACATTTCCGTACTCAGGATTAATCCTTGTAATTACAAAACTTACAATATCACCCTTTGCAGGTACACGTCTGTCGTAGTTAGTGTGTGCGATTGCATTGACTCCAACTTTGAGTCTTAAATATGCAACACCGTTTCTGACATTGGTGATTTCTCCGATGTACTTATTCTGAACCGAACATTTACTGAGATTTTCAAGCGATTCGTTTTTTGTTATACTCTTCGCATCAGCTACAATTCTTAAGGTTTCAAGAGTGTCTCCTTTAATTTCTTTTATAATTACATTGAGCTTATCACCGACATGGAATTTATCAGAAACATTAGGCAGCCAATCCCAACTGAGTTCAGAAGCAGCAAGAGTTGTTTCTACTCCGAATACTTCCACACGCGCCACAAGCGCTGTAACGCCAATAATTCTTGCTTCAGCAATTCTTCCTTCTCTTACCTGAGGTAAACCGTCGGATAAAGGAGTAAGGTAAAACTTTTCTTTCTTGCGAACCATAGCCTCCTGTCTGCTTGCAACGATGCTTTCGCTTTTCTTATCCATACCTTTGATTAAAACATCAATTTCCGCACCGAGCATCGTGTTACAAACTCTTTCCAATCTTTCCGCCAAAGTATATCCGTCGCCTCTTTCTTCAGAAAGATTAATCATCATTTCGGTCATGGGAACAAGAATTCTCTGATCCTTATAGTATGTAACAACTACGTTGCCTTCCAACTGAGTCCTTTCTATTCCGGTTACAATAACAGGAATAATTCTTCTTGAACGATAACATGTAACGAGCTCGTTCCACAATGTTTCAAATTTATCATTTTCCTGCTCTTCTTCATCAAGGTTGATTTTTAAAACACCGAGATTAAGTTTTTTATCGTCACTTTCAAGTTTATCCTCGGCCCCTTCATAATGTTCTTCACCTGACAAAACAGTTTCCGGTTCCGTTCCTGCCGTTTCATTCTGTGGAGTTTCATTATTGGTTTCTTTTGTTTCTGCGGTTTCGTTCTGAACATTAACATTTTCTTTTTCTGTTGCTTTCTTTCTTGGCATATTTTTTGCCTCCTTTTAATTATTTTTTTAAAACTGAATCCTTGCTTATCTGTCCGATTTTTTTATCATTACCATTTCCATCACCCCCCTTATTCTTTTTTCTTAATCTTTCAACAGCAGATAGTTCTTCATGTTTATCACATGATTCCTCTATCGGTGTTTGAATAGTTGGTTTTACATTAAAGGTAAGCTTTTCAGGAATAGGCTCGTCTTTTTGTTCCTCTTCGTGCAAAACAGTTGTTTCTCGATTAACGGGAAGCTGTACTTTTCCCTCAAGCTCTTCATTCAAAACTTTTCTCCATTCTGGAATATGTGTAGATGCTTTCTTCTTAACAATCAATTTCGAGTGAGGATGATTTGTGTAATCATACTTTGTTACTTTAAGAACTTTCTGACCTCTCATAATAACAAGCGCTTCTTTTATGGGTAGTCTAAGAATTTCATCGGGCGTAAGCAATTTTCTTTTACCAAGCGACCTTGCCTCTCTGTATTCGGGGGTATAGTCGGAGATTCTCCAGCTATTTAAGTTTTTCGTTTTGCTTGCAACTGCAACAGTAACTTCACCGGTTCTGTCTGCAACCAGCTTCGCAGTAACATCATCCGTACAGCCTAAAAAGAGTTGAGTATCACAGTTACCCAAAATTTCTTGCCACGCTCCATCAGGATATCTGTTCTGCAGTTGAGCGAGATTCTGGAATATAACTGAAATATTAATTGCACGGCTTCTGGTGGTGCTTATTTTCTTTTTGAAATCTGGTATGGCTCCGATATTTGGGAATTCATCTAGTACCATATTAACTGGAACAGGAAGTTTTCCGTCTTTACCATGGTTATCTGCATAACGAACCAACCTGATAAAAAGAAATGAGAAAAACAAAGAAGCCAAGAAATCAAAAGTACTGTCCTGATCAGATGTGATACAGAAATAAGCACATTTTTTCTTTCCGGCTTCAACCAAATCAATTTCGTTATATTTTGTTATGTTTCTAATCATTTCATTTTGGAACACCTGTAGTCTTGCACCAAGTCCAATAATGATGCCTGAACGTACATTATCAGAAGCTTGTTTGAAAATATTATATGGAGCATATGCGGGATGAGTATAGTCAAGGATTGAAAACATTGCATCAAGCTCTGCTGCTGAACGAAGTGATATAAGTTTATACGCTTCACCGAAGTTACAGTCTTCTCCTTCAAATTCCACAGATACATACAATACAAGTGCTTTAAGAAGATTAACCGACGCACTATCCCAAAACTCGTCTCCCATACCAACGGTCGTGTTTTTTATTACAACATCGGTAAAGGTTTGAGCCATTAAATCATCTCCGTTAATATCTGCGATACAGTTCCAGCTATCACTGTTCTGTGGAGATACCAAATTAAATACTTTAACTTCATATCCCTGATTTTCAAGATAAACAGCCATATCTTCATACATTTCTGATTTTGGATCAGTTATTACAAGGCTCTCTCCTCTTCGTGTAGCTTGAAATATATAATTTCTAACATATGCTCTTGATTTCATCGAACCTGATGCTCCGAAAACTGCTATATTTTTATTCATAAAACTGTCTTTCGGAAGAAAAATTGGTTTATTTTTGTATAGTCCCAAAAGAATGCCTGTATTATTGTTTATTGAGTCAACATCAAAAATATTGTGCATTTCCTTTTCTGACATGAAACCGGCCGTACCGTAAGTTCCCTTGCTTGAATATTCGAAATTTCGTTCTCGGTCGATATCTCTTACATCACCTGCTCCCATTTTCATAATCATAAAAGCAAGTATAGCAAAAACACCAGCACAAATTAAAAAACCAAATAAACCATAGGGAAACAAAAAAGCAGCACTTATACAACTGAGGAACGATGCATCCGGTATTGCCGGTGAAGATGCTCCTCCAAACGCTCCTCCTGAAGCTTCCCATATTTTAAAGTTTTTTATAAGTTGTGATATGTAACCGCTTCCGTACAAAAGAGCTGCTATCAAAGGAATTGATAATAACAAACATTTTATAACCTTTGACTTATTCATATTAAATTATCCTCTCTGAATCCTTCTATAGAATCTGATAAAATTTCAATTTTTGGATTATTATTTTGTTTTAACTCCTTAAGAAATATTTCAATATATTTCCGTTGATAGTCAAAACAGAAAATCGTAACATCCTTTCCCGGGCTTATTGCACCATTAACAGCCTCCATAACTTTTCTTAAATCAAACCAAAATGCAAATGTAATAAAACTCTCGCTCGTTTTAATCTGTCCACCCGGATTCTTATATCTTACTATTTTAGTACCGTCATACTGCAAATTCTTCTTATCTTCTTCATACCCGTCTCTGAATATATTTTCAAGTTTATCAATAATATCAGAGTTATTCAGTATTAAATCTATTGTAGAATCAATTTTTCTGTCATTATGTGCAAATATCATATTTGGAAGCTCCGGGCTTGGATAAATATACCCTTTGCTCTTATTTCTTCTTTTCATAATAACTGATGGTACATTACTATCGTCGCTAATTACAAGAAGTTTTGTTCCGTAATCTTTACCAAAGAGAAATCTAGTTAAAGCAATTTTTGTATTTGCAACAAAATTGAGTTCAATTTCTTTTCTCCAAAAAAGACTCCCGTCATAAGTGAAATATACAATATATAATTTTTTATTGGCTATGAGTATTCCTAAGCTCCTTGAACCTATGCTTTTTTTATAATCAGGAAAAATGCTTTTTATTTCCGAAGAGGTATAGAATTCGGGAGTGTGTTTGTCTATGGTGTCTGCGGTGTCTGTACAGGTAAACACGGAATTTCTTCTTAATAGAATTTTTTCATCCGGGAATATTTTTACGCCTGCAAGATGAAACAAAAGAAGTACTTCAGCAAGTTTCTTTCTTCTTTCTTCTCTTCTTTTATCATCTCTTACTTTGTTCAGTGAATTTTGACCTTGAAAGGTGTCTGCAAATATATCAGGTAAATTTTCTTCCAAATATTTTTTACCTTTTTTTGCAAGTCTGTATGTTGATTTTTTACCATCTCTGAATATTCGTATATATGATTCCTTCTTCAAAAATGTTATCATTTTTTCAGCATAAGATGTGCTGCTTGAAAATTTCTTAATTTCCTCTGCTGTTGTCTCTCCGAGTAGTGTTAATAATTCCAATATCCTTATCATCAGTGTATCGGTTTTCTTTTCCAAGCAATTCGCCCCTTTCTCATACTTTTTGGTCCCTTAATAAAGAATGCGGGACCATTTTTTATTAAAAAACCGCCTTTAGTTCCCTATATAATTGGGTTTTACAGTATCGGGTATGATTCTTCGAATTTCCGATACTAATTTTCAATATTTTTCACCCCTAATTATAAGGGACTATTTTTCCATCAAAAGAACTTATTGGCATCACAATTATTGTTGTTTTGTCCTGGTCGGAAAACCTGATTGTATGATATACATCACAGAACTGTGGAGCATCATCAATCAAAGTATAAAGAGTTATAATATCAAGAATTTTTTTAGTCTCTAAATTGTCATAATCATAGCAACGTGCTTTTTTATTTGTATTATCATAAGTATGAATCATACAAACAACTGCCTTTTCTCTTATTTTCAAATTAACATTTTTGCTTAATTCTTCAAGTTTATATCTTAACGGTTCCCCGATGAATTTATGTTCATTTCCTTTTTTGCGTGGCAGCAAACACGGCAATGTAATAAAAACCTTACCGTCTTTTTTACAAACATCTATACCCGATATATCACAGGAATTCGACATTACTTCATTTCGGTTTTTCACATATGTATTTTGAATAAATTGTCTGAAATTACTTGTATGTCTTTCGCTTAGAAAATAAAGTTCATCACATAAGTTTTCAAAATTTTTATTATCAGAGAGATGGTCTGTTTCTTTTAGTTTTTTTAAACCTGTTGAAATTTCGTCAACATTCTTAAGCAATAAATCAATTACATTCTCAATCGGTTGCATATTACCCCTCGTTTCTGTAATAGCTTACTGTTCCGTTCTCGTTCACAATGCAAAATGCGGCAATGCCATCAAAAGATAGTTTTATCATTTGCTCTTCGTCCTCAACGGCTACGAGATGTTTGGTTGTTTTATCATGAAACCTGTTGTAAAAAACATTAAGCATTTTTTCCTGTCCTTTTTCAGCTACTATAATATCAAAAGAATCATCCTTTGTTATGAAGAAAATCTTGGCAGGAAATGTATCCTTCGTGTTATATTCTACTTCATTCCAAAAATCAAGTAATATCCAAAAAGCTTTTATCAATGATTTATCATAATCGTTTATCCAATTGTCAGACGCAGAACACAGATCCTTAAACAAAAATAACTTATCGCTGTTTTTCATATGAGCTATAATTTCCTTTTTGACATTATGCTCTTTATTCTTTATAGCCTTATAAAATTGTTCGATTTTTAAAACCTTGTAAGTAGAAATCAATTCCCTTAATTCTTCCAGGTCTTTGCAAAGTTCTTCTCTTCCTTTCAATTTCTTCACCTCGCTTGATTCTCTTTTTTCTTATTCAGTAGTTCCTGAAGTTCCGCACGGTCAGTTGTTATAAGCTCTGTCTCAAGAGTGCTTGCACGGAACTCAACAGTTACATTATTACTGTTTGTTGAAATAAGACCGTTACCTCTTTCAAAATGAGTAATATTCATAAGCTCTGTTTCGGATAACTTTAATATATCCTGAACTCTGGCTGCTTCATCTTCCTCAAGATTAAGGATAACCTTTGTTTTTGCATTATTTATAATTCCCTTACCGTATTTACCACCGTCAAGGGCAAAAAAGTCATTAAGGTCCTGTGTTGCACATATTGCACTTCCGCCATATCCACGGATGATTTTGAATACTTCAAGCACAAATTCTGCTGCGAGCTTATTTGAGCTTGCACCGATTAGCTGCCATAACTCATCAAGAAAGATTGCTTTTTCCTTTGTTCTGTCTTCCTTGGCCTTATCCCAAACATAATCGAGAGCAACAAACATACCAACAGTCAGCATATCTCCTGAAAGTTCTGAGATATCAAGAACCGTATATTTGTTATCAAGATTTACATTTGTCTGCTGATTGAATGTCTTTGCACTGCCGTTTACAAGACGGTTTAATATGTTGGCAAGTCTTCTTGTTTCCGGCTTTTCCAAAAGGACTTTATACAAATCCCCAAGAACAGGCATTTTGACATATCCTCCTCTGCCATTATCCAAGGTTTCGTTCTGATGTGTTATCCCTTTATTTGCGTATGTTATAACGAGGGCTTCATCAAGAAGCTGTTTTTCTTCATAACTCATATCTGGAATTAAAAGAGAGAAAAAGATATGTAGCCTTTGAATTTTTGAAGCAAGCAAAGATTTATCCAGTGTAGCACCATCAAGGAGTTCATTGGCGGTATTGTCAGTCTTTCGGATTTCCATAATGTTAATACAGTTAGATGACGCAGGGGATATCTGTATAAATTCACCGCCGATATTCTGGCAGGCTCGATGAAATTCATGACCTTTAAGCGGTGCAAGAATAAAAACCTGAATGTTTTTTCTGCGCATACGAAGTGCCATGAGCTGCATCGTAAAGGTCTTTCCTGCACCTGATGTTCCTAATATCGCCATATTAGCATTTTTATATTTTTTTGAATTGAATATATCAACGATAACAAGTGAGTTATTATGCTTGTTTACGCCGAGAAGAATTCCTTTTTCATCACATATTTCAAAGCTTGTAAATGGATAACAGGAAGCAACACCAGTTGTAAGAAGATTTCTCTTTGTTTTATCATAAAGTTTTTTCTCATAATGAATAATCGGCATACTCATTTTAAATGCCTGCTCCTGATAAAAAGAACAAGGCTTGATTGTTATATCCTGAGAAATAAGTAACTTTTTGATTTCGTTAACTCGCCATTCAAGTTCAATCTTGTTATTCGCAGTCACGGTAACAAGGATGTTCATATAATAAAAATCCTCGTTATTTGAAAGCCCGTCTTTAAGATAATATCCGGAATGAATTGCTCCTTCCAAATCATCAAAATCCGTATTCGTATCAGAAGCATCCTTTATTTTTGAACGGTTGATACGAATTTGCTGACCGAGCTTAAACTGAATTTTATCCTTGGGTTGTTTTTCAATGAATATATCAACATCTATTCCTTCACCTGCATTAATGAGAACGGATAACCATCCTGCAACAACATGCGGTTTATATCCGTCTGACGGAATAATCATATATGATACAAAAAGACCGTCTATAATTAGATAGTCTATGTGTGAAAAATCAATTCGCTCTGGGGAAATAAATTTATTTATATTTACCTCACTGTCTTTATCCTCTCTATCCAAAATAGCCGTGACCCTTTCCTGTAGTGTAATATCTGAAGAGCGGTTAAATAAGTTATATAGCACATCAGTCATAAATTCATCTTCATCTTTATGTTCTACTACATTGTTTCCGCATTGAAGAAGGTAATTAACGGCACTTCTTTCAGCTGTTTTAAGTGTACTGTACATTTCATTTAAATCACCGCGTCTGTTCGGCATAAAAGGCTCATATTCAAAAATCAAAAAGAAGCGGCGTGATACCGCTTCTTTAAGTCCGATTTGTTTTATAAACCTTATGTAATCGATTTGTTGCATTTTGCATCTTTCGTCTGTTTCATGATGCATTTCTTCGTTTACCTGTTTAAGATGTTTATTAAGGTCTGCTTTTTTTGTAAGAACTTTAAACTGCATCTTTACAGGTGAAATTTTAAGATATCTGACAAAAGAGAAAATAATATTTCTTTGCTCCCTTGCACTGCGTAACAGAAAATTTATCGGTTCAATTTCAAGAATTTTAAGATACCTGCCGTCCTTTGTGAAAACAACACCATTTTCTATTTTCTCTATCGGAAGATAACTTTCGATATCAACAGGCTCTTTAATTATCTTTCCTTTTGCAGCGTCCTCAGAAAGCTTATTCTTTTTTATTATTTTCTTCTTTTTATGATGGTCTATGATTTTACCCAAAGTGACATCAAGAACCTTAATTTTTTTGATTTTAAGTCTGAACTTTGATATGTGCTCAAAATCATTTATATCACTTCTGCATAACACTCTACGCTTCTTTATAAACCTGAACACATTAATAACAAATTCAGTAAGGCTTTCACCTTCTATACCTATAAGACCAAATATCCCCAAAGGAAGAGCGGTAACACATAAAATTATAATTTTCGTAGTAAGAGATACTCCGATTTTCCACACGAAAAATGTTGATAAAAAAGCAAGTGCCCCTGCTTCTACAGCATTTCTTAACTTAAACATTCCACCGAATATTTTTCCGCTTTCTATGAAATTGGGCGGAATAATATACACATCAAGTTCTTCATGTTCGTTCTTTCCCATTTTGCTCCTCCTTTAACTCTTTATGATGTAATATAATTTCTCGGATTAACTGTTTCTCCGTTTTTATAAACATTCAAATGTAAATGTGGCCCGGTTGATTTACCCGTGCTTCCTACTTTTGCAATTGCCTGCCCTTTTGTAACTTTCTGACCGTTTGTTACAAGCAATGAACTACAATGACCATATAATGTCTTAAATCCATCCCCATGGTCAATAATCACATGATAACCGTATCCGGTAGTGTAATAATTGACAGCAACAACAGTTCCGGCTTTTACAGCTGAAATAACAGTCCCTGAGGAGTATCCTATATCGATACCGGCATGAAATGAACCTTTTTTCTTTGTTACGGGATCTGTTCTGTATCCATATTCAGATTTCACAGCACTGTTCCAGTTTTTTCCGGGGAACGGACTTCCCCAACCGACTCCACCGCCACCTGACATTGAACTATCAAGATAATATTTCAAAACCGCAGATACATAATCAGGGTTTCCGTATACACTTGTACCTAACTCAGCTTTTTTCTTATTGGAAAATTCAAGAGCGTTTGCCTGAGAATAACCGCCATAATTTTTCTTTGCCCAGCTTATATATCCGTTTCCATAGTTGTATCCCTGAAGTGCAAGGCTGAGACGCGGAATATCTGTCGGTGATTTACATTCAGCATCTTCAAGACATTTTGCAAAATATTTTATTCCGATTTCTATAGAGTAGTCCGGGTCTTTAATTGCATTTGGCTTATTATCATACTTTTCGTTATATGGACATTCACTGCACTGCATAACGTCTGTTCCCTTACCTCCTGATTCAGCCATCATTATACATTTAATCACAGGAATGAATTCTGAAATATTGTTCTCTTCAGCATATTTTGTAATTGTTTCGCTATAAGCTTCTACTTCAGGAGAAACTGCTGCAGTGCCATTTAAAAGACCTCTTCCATACAAGAATGTTATAAAATTCTCAGCATAGTTTTCTGCCAGTTTCTTTTTTTCTTCATCAAGCTCAAAATATTCTGCAATATTTTCATCACCAAGATATTCAATGGTGTATGTATATGTTGTAACCGCACTTTCACCGCTCCCGCTTGTCGTTTTTTTAACACTATAATCAAATAATTTCTTCTTATTCTTTTTCATTGTCTTCTCAAGGTCACTGAGCTTTATTTCATCCCACTTATCCTTAGATGCACAATACATCGAAATTATTCTGTTCGTATCCAAAACAACAGAAGACACATAATTATCAATTATCTGTGATGAAGTTCCATCCGGTTGTTCCTCAATCTCTTTATTCACTTTTTCAATTACTTCATTATGATACTTATCAAGAGCATCATTTATAACAATCTGCGCTTTATCAATATTCTCCATAATAACGGTATTGTTATTTAAAGCATCCGATTCTTCTTTTGCACCTATATCCCCAAATATAAGTGCAGGAAGCATTGCTATAAATAAAATCGGAAAAATGAGTACGAAGCTAAGAGCAGCAAGAACTTTAGCTACAAATCTCCTATTTTCCCAAAGAACGCTCGCCGCGGCACCATAAACTCCTCCGGCGGAAGCTCCTTTTGCTGCTGCCGCCACTGTTTTCCCAGTCTTTGTTGCTCCTTTAATAAATTGTGCGGTTCGCGCGCCGTTAGCGATTACATCCGAAGCAGAAATTTTTTTCTCCTGGGACATGTTACATCTTGTCCTTTCTTGCAGGAGCCTTGGGGATTTTATCAACTATTTTTTCATTGTATTGAACCTTACCTTTATCCATATATGGAGTTCTTTCTACTGAAGGCTGTGCGTACTGTTTATACCAGGTTGATTTATCTACAGCTGTAATAGTTTCAAAAGCACCCTCGGGTTTTGAATATTTCTCCGCATCATACATGGCAAAAGCTCGACCCTCCGGAAATTCAGGTGTAGATTCAATACCAGTTATTCTGCCACCGCCCATTTCAACATCTGAAAACATAGGAACGGAACCACTATCAAATGACGGACTATCTATTGCCACAATCTCCGCGGATGGATTTTCGTTTACAATTGAGGTTGCGCCACCGTGAGAAAAGGACGGAGAACTGGAATTCTTTACATCTGCATTTGATGATATGGAGTTATCTGTTTTTGAGTTATATCCAAAATACGATTCCATTGCTGCTTTACCTTTATCTCCGGAAATTGTACCCATTTTTGATATGTCTCCACGTGCAACTGAGCTTATTATACTCGTTGCAAAGCTACCGCCTTTTCCAAGTGAGCCTTGATATACTTTACTTCCAAGACTTCCGATAAGTCCTCCTGACGGTCCTTTTCCCGTGATTGAATTGGTTGCACCGCGGGAAAATTTGCCAGTAAACCCACTGAAGAAGCCTCCGCCTCCGGATGAGCCTCCACCGTGTCCAAATCCTGCAATACCTTTACCTACCCGCAAGGCTCCGCTTATGGCACGTCCTGCAATCATAGCTTCAGCCATCATTGAACCACCCGTTCTACCTACCGAAACTCCCAGAGAAGCAATAAAAGAATCTATTTTTTGCGAAACTTTCATAAATGCTATCGCACATAAAAACCATACAAAAAGATTTCCTGACACATTTTCTTTACTACTGCTTTTTACAGCAGTTTCCACTTCTGCCTCTGTAACAGCAAAAACTGAAATCGCTAAACAAAAAGTAATCAGTAAAGACAGTATAACTGTAAATTTCAATTTTCTCATATTCACCCTCCTATAATGACAATGGGTTTGATAAGAACGAGCCAACCATTGATGTAAAAATTCTTAAGCACCACGCATTCATAAGTAAAAGAAATATTTGTCCTCCAACCATCTTGCACCATGTTTTAAATATCCCCGATGTAGTTTCGGAAGCTCCCATTGCAAAAGCAACCGGAGACGTATAAACCAGAACTCCAAGAAGAACATATCTTTCAGCTGCTTCAAATAAAAGCTTTATATAATTCCACGCTAGTATAAGCACAAGAATAAGTGCAATCAGTGAAACACTTCCGCTGGCAACAACACCAAGAATCGTAAGCAATGCAGAATTAAAACTTGCAAAATTAAGAGGCGGAAGCTCCTCTGTCATAATCCAGTTATAAGGAGTTCCGCCTATCTTAATTACAATAGCAAGTATTTCATCTGCATAGTACACTAAAAGAATAAAAAGCATCGATCTGAAAACAAGTTTAACAGGATTTTCAGCCTCTATTCCTATAGGCAAACCAAATGTTTTGAATAGTTGCCAGACAAGATTTAAGAGAATAAGACCTATAGCAAGTGCAACAAATACTTTATACATAGACTCAGCTGCAGGAAAATATCTTATAAATGTATTCATATTACATCCAAGCGCACCTAAAACTGAACTTGAAATCATATCAAGAACATTCATTACCTGCTCTGCAATCCAGCTAACAATACCGTCCAATATTCCCATAATTTACACCCGCCTATCTGCTTATTGTTAATTTACAACAATGTTTTGCATTTTTTCTCTCATTTTTGACAACAATGTTTTGCATTTTTTACACAATACTGAATAACTACTGACATTTTAATCAGTTTTTCTTTACATTACAAATATTGATTTCTTGTTAGACTCACTGTTTTGCCTCAGTCATAACTTTAATAGAGCTTGTAAATTACGCATATTTCTTTACTTTTTGTTTTTTGCAAAACTTTGTTGTAAAAATATATGTTTTTTTGCAAGACTTTCTTGTAAATGCAAAACTTTGTTGTAAATTTGCAAAACTTTGTTGTCATTCTACACTTATTATCCGTTCCATTTACCGTCAGAGAAGAACGGAGTAACGTATGCCATAATAAATGAAAGGCTATTCAGAATAACCCATGTTATAGCAATTCTTTTAAGCCATGATCTTGACTCATCAACTGTTTTACCTGATTTCGAGAAATTCATCAAAAGAAGAGCTATTGATGATGTGACTACGGCTGCTACAGTAGAAATAGCAACAACCTTTCCATATACATCCTTCATTACTTCCTCAGCTTTTGACCATACATCGGTCGCTGCAAAGGCGGGAAGCGAGTATGCTATTAAAACTACCATTAACATAAGTCCTATTTTCACGAACTTATGGCTATATATCTTTTTTAAACTTTTCATAACAAAAATACCTCCGAAAATTTAATTAATAAAACAGATATAAACATAATAAATGCAAGTGGAAAACTCTTTTCTTTCTTAATAAGACAATAAATCACACCTATAACAATTGATGTAATCAGGATTACGGATAACTTATTTATTCCAAAAAAAGCTCCGACTGCACAAACAAACTTAATATCTCCCCCCTTTATTGAAGAAAACCTCATTGCGAGAGGAGTAATAAAAATAAGAGGAATAAAAAAAGCAGCCATACGCTGCATAATATTAAACGGGCTGAATAATGAGTTAATTAGCAAACAAATTATTATTCCATTATAAATTTTTCTGCACTTAACATCACATATGGCTGCAATCATAAGAATAATATATTCAATTATCAGCACAGGAAAAGTCATCGCTGTACATATCGCCATTAATTGTTATTGTGCAATTAATTTTTTTGCAAAATTCAATTCCTCCGACACCGCCGCCGCTAAGATATATTTCAAATCCATGGGATACTGGTTCTTCTTCAGTTCCGGGAAGTTCAACAGGTGTATATATTTTTCTTGCACCTATCTCAGAAATATTGCTTTCGGGAAGAATAAAACGGTTTCCTGTGCCTTTCTGCATTTCAATAGCACTGCTTTGTGTTCCTAATCTGTTCGAAGCAGTCCAAGGGATATATACAGTTGCTTTAGTTGGCTTTGATACACTCATTTTTGGTGTTCTTCCATATCCCCATGAAGAGCACCCTCCTGAGTTTGACAAGAAGCTGGTATTAACATTATATTTTACATCAATTTCAAAGCCATACCCCGATTTAAAGGTATCTGGAGCTATATCCGCATTTGCAGATAAAACCGTTCTATATTTGAAAGTATGAAAACAAGTCTCATATATCGGATT
This sequence comes from Candidatus Fimenecus sp., assembly GCA_045533355.1. GTDB lineage: Bacteria > Bacillota > Clostridia > Oscillospirales > Acutalibacteraceae > Fimenecus. Next base: position 15,210 of record JAZSHP010000148.1, on the reverse strand, counting down.
TCCGTTCTTATCTGTACCAACACAAACAAGATGCGAATCGGTTTCTGTCCAGGATATAACTCCATCACAGATTCCGGATGGAGTTATTACAGGCTTATGTTCTTTTTCATCATCAGGTTTGTCTGGTTTTTTCTTCAGACAATCTACAAAAATTATTTTGTAAGGAGAATCACTTGACAAAGTTATATTCACGGGACCTGAAACACCTTTGTTTTCTTCCGTTAAGTCAGGAAGTACAACTTTCCATCCTGTGTTATAGAACCCATCAATTTCTTTAAGTTCCACGCTCAGGCTTTCTGTATCCGGATATAATGTTTCCTCAGAAAGAACCTCCTTGGTCTCCCTGTCAACATATCTTATATCAACTTTATAATCATCTGTTTCTTCTTTCGGCTCGCCATCCTTTTCGTAATAAACATTTACATATTTTTGAGGAACCCAGCCTGCTAAATCAACATTTACACTTCTCGTTATGTCACTGTACTGAACTGTGCCCTCAGGTAACTGAACATTCCATTCAAGGAACTTATATCCATTCATATCTTCAATATTGTATGTAGTGTTGATAGTTCCCTCGTATCCGTATATCACTCCGCTGTCTACTGTCATTTCTTTTATTATAGAATTTGTTTCTTTGTCCCAACAACGCACAAAAAGATTAGCTTTTTGCACAGGTTCTACTATAACTTTTACAGCAGTAAAATACCAGTATACGCCTTTCGAATATGCTTTGTTTTTGCCAACACTCTGAGTATTTCCATTTTCGCTCCAGATATCTGTAAATCCTTTTTTGGGTGAAGTACTGTCTTTTACACACAAATAGAATGAAGTTTCTCCAGGCTGAGAACAATAGAACTCAGACTTATCAACAATATTGTGTGAATATAACTCGCTCGAATCTCCAAAGCTGCCATAATACTGCCAGTCCCATCCGTTGATTTTACCGCTCGTCGAGTTAGAAAAACTATGATCTTCAAACTTGATTGTATCTCCTACGTAGCATCTTAAAACAGGTATTGGAGTGTTACAATCGTAACCGTTATAACTTAAAACACCTTCAACCGTTTCGCCATTTACAATACGTTTTACAAGAAACTGTGCTGTTGGCTTATTTACTCTTTTCCCGTTCTTGTCTATAGCTTCAATTAACCTGTAATCGTGATCAGCTTTTTCATAACTGTATTCAGCTGATACACAAATTGATGTAAAAAGAAAAATGACCGCTAAAATAGCGGTCATAAACTTACTGTATTTAGTTTTGTTTTTCATTGTGCTACCCCCTAAATTATATTAAAGGATACGGCATTTTAAGATTTTCTGAATACTCATATTCCTTAAATTTACCGTTGCATTTTTTAAGTACGGTTAACTTAAATCTAAGTTCAGTACCATCTGTCGGTTTAAACTTTTTGATATTATTCTGCGTTGTATAATAACCTCTGCTTACTGAAAAAATCGTGTCACCGTCTGATGTGATTTTGTTATATTCCGTTCTATCGTATTTCTGCCAACCAAGTTCACTGCCTTCATACTGCTCGTATGAATTAAACTCTGTGGGCGAAACAAATTCAACCTTGAATTCGTAATTTGGACATTCTCTCTGAAACTCTCTGTAATTGTCAAGTGTAATCCAGAAAAGTCGTTTATCTGCTTCACTTTCGGGATAATGAACAGTAATTACCGGTTCCGGAAACTCAATAGGCTTTCCCGGAGATTTGATTGAAACGGTTTTATCACTGTCATTCCAGTTGACATCACACATAAGCATTTCCGAGATAAATCTGAGCGGCACAAAGGTTCTGTTTTCTTTGAGAATACCAAATGAATCAAATGATACTACTTTTTCATTGAGATATGCACGGAACTCATTTATAGTATAACGAATTTTATCATTATCTTTTTCAATGAAAACTGTTTTTGTATCATTGTCCCAGTCTACCTTTGCACCTAATGCTTCAGACACAAATCTTATCGGAACAAGGGTTCTTTCTCTTGCATCAATAAATGGCTGAGCGTCAGGAAAAACAACTTCCTTTTCATCAAGATACACTTTTACTCCGCTGGTATCAGCCAAAACGCTGATACCTGAGAGAATGGTAACAACACAAATAATACTTAAAATAATACTTATAAATTTTTTCATAACTATTCCTCCGTAATTAATCCACACGATAATTGGTGGACGATATTTTAAAAGGGATTTTTATATCGTTTGTCAGAAATGAAAATATACTTTTTGCCTGAGCATAACCTTTAACAGTAAATTCAGCGGGAGAGATTATCCCTGAAACATCTGTAAAATGCAGTCTGTAAACAAGCTTTCCATCCTTGTACTTTCGATGTGATGAATCAAGACCAACTGCATCCTGAAGATAAGTATAAAACTCGCTTTCTGCAACTGCTACATTCAGTTTATTAATTTTATCCTGTCTGTAACTGTCCCCCATGGCATATTCAACGGCACAGTTCACACTTCTCTGAAGCTGATATTCTATATCCTGCTGAAGCATATGTATGCGGAAAAACTCTCCAACCGTTACAGTAAGCATAATAAGAACAAAGGCTATAATCATTATAAGTATATTGACTTCTGCACTTTTTTTATAATTACCCCTTTCATTACATACTTTTACGCATGAGATAAAATTATCGCAACATTTTTCTTTAATTTTTTTCATTTTAACCTCACAATAAAAGATAAATTATTGTACCAAAAAGTAAAAGAGGAGCAAACGGCAATTGACTTTTTCTATTCATTTTCTTGGTAATAAGCATTGGTATATAAACAATACATCCTATAAGACATGATAATGTTAAAGCGTAAATTGTTCCATATCCTCCACATATACAATACATAATAATGAATATATCAAAATCTCCGTCTCCTATCTTATCCTTTACTATCAATGGAACAAGCAGAAATACCATTTTTGCAAGAAAAACAATAGCTATAAATTGAATTGCTTCGAAATACATCTTATATACATATAGATACATTATTTTTGTGATGGCAGTAGAAATAATTCCTCCTATAAGAGTAACAGTATATATCTGTTTTTCTATATAGTCCTGTATAGCTGCTGCAGTCATAAACGAAAGACCGACAAATACTATTATTCCATATTCAGCGCCTGAATTTACAAACGAAAAGCAGGAGCACAAAAAACTTGCCCCCATCATAATTTCACTTACCAAATGTGATGATGAAATTTTTTCTTTACACTTACGGCATTTTCCTCTTAAAAACAAATAGCTGAATATTGGAATCAGATCATACCACTTTAATGTATAACCACATGTATCGCATCTGGACCTACCTGAAATCCACCCAGACCTGCTAAAGCATACATGAAGGAAGCTGCCGAAGCAGCTTCCTGTCATAAAAATCAAAAAACATATTAAAGAATACATCAGAACACCACCGTAGTATAAGCATCATTTGTTGGCGGAGCAATAACCTTTATCGTAATATACACTAATTTATCATCTGTCGGATAACAAGTGTTATATGTACCGACCTCAAGATTTTCAGGTTCGGTGCAATACCAACAGAAATTTTGTCCGTTAGTGTATATCCTTATCGGGGTATTTCCAAACGAATAGTCATTTTCGTCAAACGCTCCTATATCAACACCTGCATTTTGAACTCCGCTTATGCTTCCGGGTTTTGCAACTATAACAATACTGTCAAGACGTACTACATTAACAAATTCTTTGAGTTCACGGTTGAGTTTTTCTTCACCGATAACATTATCTTTGATATTAAAACCAAGCTTCAAATCATCTGCCGCAAAATCAACCACATCATCAGTAGGAACTGTATCTGCACCTGAAGGTGTCGTAATAGTTTTCTTTCCTATCGGCATAGGCACTTCAACAATGCCTTCATCATTTTCTGTTACAACAGATGCTCTGTAATACTCTTCCATCCACTCATAATCCAAACTGTTTAAACAGATAATAGCCTTTGTATCATTCATAACGAAAGCTCTTATACTTGGACAATACCTTTGTGATGATGCACCCAAAGAATATCCTGATGCACCGGTAGACAATTTCGTTCCATCTGCAGAATATATATCATACCATATCTCATACGAGCCTGCCTCATTTGCAACCCAATGTCCTGACATATATCTTCCGTCAGAAAATTTGTTGTCTAAACAATGGGGCCACCATTCCAAAATACTTGATACTGATGCTTCGGTAATATTAGAGCAAGCTGTAAAACTTTTATATGACGAATAATACCCGTCAAGATTATCGTATGCACCTACAACCAAATCATTATCCTCAGATGCAGTAACTTTCCCTTTATTGAAATTAAGAGTGTTTATTCTCTGCCAATATCTATAAGTGCCTGCTTCATCACGATAATAAATATAATCTCCGTCTGCGTAAGATGTTATACTCGACAACATTCCGTTATATATACACATATTTCTTGATAAAATGTTTGTGTCAGCTGCAGCTTCGTAAATGTTTCCTTTTTCAGTTATAAAAAGCTTTCCTATTGTAGCAATCGGAACCTCCATGTTTTGCGAAGTGTATTTTTCCTTGTCTAATCCTGAAACCATTTTTAAAGTATATACAGGATCTCTTGTTTTGTCTGTGCAAAAAGTTTTTTCACTTACCGGTGTAACATTTCCATCTATAATCTGCTCAACTTTTACTTTATAGTCATACAAGCCTGTCGCAGTATTTTGATATGATTGATAGGTCAAGAACAGATTACGCTCTTTTGATATGAAATATTTTGTCTCAACCTTTACATTTCCTGTACATTCCTCATCAGGGTAAATTACATATCCATTCGCTGCAGTTACATCGGTGGTTGCTACTTTTGAACTTGATATTGTAACAAGAGCTCCATTTTTTATACCGCAAAGATTTTTAACTGTTGCCTTTGTCTTTCCATCATCAAGATAATAAAAGTATCCTCTGTCGTCTGATATGTATCTACTTTTTCCTGTATAGAATTTATTCTCATAAATAAAAGGAAATCTTGCTGCGGAATATTCGGCACAGTCTCCTATTCCTGTCATTCCGCCATTGCTGCCTATAAAAGTAAATTCACTGTATTCATCCCAACTTGTACAGGTATATTTACCATTAGGATTTATTATGTATATAGGTGCTTCATAACCTTTCTTTTCATAATACTCAATATCAATGTCAGCGGAAATATCAACTACCTCTTCCAGACTATCCTGGACATATTCCTCACCCAAAGAATCTCTGCCCAGAATCATAAAACTGTCGTCTGTTTCAAGCAGTGAATAATATGTAAGATATGAATGATCCCTGTTTCCGTTTGTTCCACCTGTATCAAACTTTTCTTCCAGAACACAGAGATAATATTTATCTCCTATACTATCAAGTTTATACAGCCTTGCAACTCCCATATAAATCGCTTTGTTTACCATTATTTCCTCTTCCGTGACTCCGGTAGTAATTGACGGAGAGGGCATCCATACTTCTCTTTGGGTTTTTGCCATTGCCGGAATAGTTCCTACAAGAAAAATGAGTACTAATAAAAATGCGACTATATTTTTCACACTAGCCATCCTCTTTTCTGTTAAGTTTACTTTTAGTTAAAATACTACAATTGATGCTGAATCATTGCTCGGAGGTTTGATAACTTTTACTGTAATATAAAAGCTCTTTCCGTCTATATAAAGCATCTGCTCATAAGTTCCCGGAGTAAGATTTTCAGGGTTTGCACAAGACCAGTTTAAAGTTTTGCCGTTTGTATAAAAATATATGGGTTCCTCACCAAACGAATAATCATTTTTATGGTATGTCGGAAGAGAAAATCCTATTGTCCACCGACCTCTTACGCTCCCTTCTTTTGCAACAACAGTAATATCGTTTAGATAAATTGAATTTACCTGTTCTCTTAATACTGATGTTAATTTATCTGTTCCAATTATATTTTCTTTGATATTGAATCCAAGCTCCAAATCTTCTGCCGCAAAATCAACTACACTATTAACAGGTTCTGTGTCTGTATCTTCAGGTACAACCAGGTTTTTCTTTCCTAAAGGTTGAGGAACTTCTATAATTCCATCATCATTTTCATTAACAACAGCTACACGATAGTACTCATTAACCCATGAGTTACTAAGGGTAGAAAGACACAGTAATATTTTTGTATCGTTAATCACAAATGCCCTTATAGGTAAAGTATAGAGAGCTGAAGATGCTACTGTTGAAAAGTCTGACGCTCCTGTTGTCACCAACATTCCGTCTTTATCATAAATATCATACCATATTTCGTACATACTGTTTCCCATCCCTGTCCAATGTCCTGAAACATATCTTCCATCTGAAAACTTGTTATCAAGACAATGTGACCACCAAACTTTTAAAGGTGCATAATTTGAAGTTACAACCTTACTGCATCCGCTAAAAGTATAGTAGTTTGAATAGTATCCATCTAGTCCTGTACTTGTACCAACAGTTAAATCTATATCTTCTTCAATTGTTATACCGTCACTTGTAAAATTAAGGTAATTTATTCTTTGCCAATATCTATATGAACCATTTGAATCCCTATAATAAATATATTCACCATTCGCATAATTTCGTATTGTAGCAAGACGATTATTATATACGCAGAGCTCAAATCCATTATACGAGCTGTCAGACTCAAACCGCATCATCTTTCCATTTTTTAAGACAAATATTTCCCCTAACCTTAAAACGGGTACAGAAACTCCTACCGATATATACCGGCTTTCATCAAGTCCTGAAATTGTATATGGAGTTACAGTCGGCTTAGTAGTAAGACCTGTAGAACAAGTTTCTTCCTGCACCATTTCCATATGTCCGATAACATTCTCGTAAATACTTAGTACACATTCGTAAACACCGTTTTTTAACACATACTTATATTTATAATACTTACCTTCATTTCCCGGAAATGCATAAAATTGTTCAATATTGGTATCTCCACTCATACCATCTCCATATGTTCTGTAACCATTTGCTGATGTAATATCAGTAGCCGCAACAGATGCCGGAGAAGCAACATTAACTATTGCGTTATTCTTTATTCCTATTATTCTTCTTTGAGTTGCTGGCGTTGTTCCGTCTGAAAGGTAATACTTATAGCTTCTTTCGTTGGAATAATACGCATTTTGTCCTGTATAAAGTTTGTTCTCATAAATCATAGGAAACCGCGCCTGACCATAATCGCACCAATCGCTTATTCTGGCAATACCGCCATTACTGCCAATAAAGATATAGTCAATGTATTCATCCCACTGTGAGTATGTGTATTTATTATGGGGATTGATAATGTAATATGGAGCCTCATACCCTTTGTCGGTATAATACTCTGTATCAATATATCCTGATATATTTCTTACACCCTCAAGACCGTCCCAATAGTACTCGTTATTTACCCCTGTTTTTCCAAGTATTAAAAAACTGTCATCGGTTTCAAACACGGAATAATATGTAAGATATGATGTTTTCTTCTTTCCGTTGCTACCGCCATCCGTTACTTGCTCTTCCAAAACTCCGAGATAATATCTGTCGCCAACAGCATCAAGCTTATATAACCTTGCAGCTCCTAAATGTACCGCTTTATTAAACATTATTTCATCTTCTGTAAGACCGCATGTTATACCAGGAGACGACACCCATACTTCTCTCTTTGTTGCTGCTACAACCGGAAGTACCCCTATTATTAAAATAAAAATTAATAATAGTGAAGTAACTTTTTTCACATCAACCAACCTCCTTCTGTCTCTTGCTGTCTATAATAAGTTCCTTGACCTTATTATCATCATCTAAAGGAGAATCAATCCCTATTCTTTTAAGATAACAGTACATACCGGAGTATTCAAAAGGTTCTTTTGTATATTCACCGTCCTTAAGATTATCAAAAGCTTCTTCTACAACGGGTTTACCCACGATGTTATAATACCCGTTCTCCATAAGAGGAACTGTTCCCTTGCCTGCCATATGCGGCTCTTTATCGTTTCCGTGTTCTTCGATAAAAGCCTTACATTCAGTTTCATCTTCAAACAAAATAAAGATTGCTTTCTTGATGTCCATAGAATCTCCGATCATTTCACGAAACTGTGATATTTCCTCTTCTGTTACTTCAATCTTTGTTTCATTTTCTCTTCCGTTATGTCTTCCCGTCGTTCCACAAACTATTGCTGTGACTGCTGCTGCAACAAGCAAAGCGCCGACAATGATAACTTTTGTTTTTACCGTCTTTTTCATCATAATTACCTCACATTTACTTTGTATTTTATATTTTTATTTAATTTAACTCCGTTAATATCCATTAGATTCTCACGGATGAAAATATAGTTTTCGCCTTTATTCCATGCTATTTTCGGTGTAACCTTAACATTCTTTCCTTCAACCGTTACAAAAACTTCCGTTAATGCTCCGTTTCCGTCTGCAGGAACAGATGAAAATATACTGTTAATTGCCGATTGAATATTTACATCTGCATCAAAAGTAAAAACTATGCTTCTGCTTTCTGCAAGATTAAAACATTCTCCGACCTGCTCAAAATGGTTCTCCCTATACTTTGCATCAAAGGTATATTCTGCAGAACATTTAAGGTTATCTGAATACACTCGCACTGTAACTTTCCCTTTATTCAGAATCGTTACCTCTCCGTCCTGAGTAACACTTGCATTACCGCCTATAGCCATCCAATGAAGCCTGCGCTCTGTTGTATCTTCAGGGTAGAACTTAACATTGAATTTAACGGTATTACCCGTTTCTAAAACAGCATCCTTCGGTAAATCAAGAGTTAATTTATCAGGATAACGCACATATTCCGTTACATTAAGAGTTATATATGTCTTTCTTGAAGATTTCACCGATGAACGAGCATATATCCTGCACTGACCTTCTTCCATGGCAGTTACAACACCGCTAGATGATACTGTTGCAATATCTTCATCTGAACTGTACCATTTCACTCCGTCACTTGCAGATGACGGAAAAGTTTTTGCAGTAAGCTTAAGAGTGGATTTTTGCATTAAATCAATTTCCTTACCCTCTTTTACGCTGTCACCGTCTATATATATTCTGAGATATTCCGGAATACGGTCATCATCATCTGCAGCATAGGCAGATAAGGAAAACATCAGTACAAAAATCAAAAGAAATGAAAGAATCCTTTTCATCATTTATCAGTCCTTTCCCAGATTGAATTTAGCTTGCCTTCCTTTAACAAAAAGACCTTGAATTCACCCTTGTCCTTCTCCATAAAATCATAAAGATTTTTGAAGCCTTCAAGCATCTTTAATCGTGTTTCATTGGGCACAACCTCACGGGTTATATTTTCAATAGCACACACCCACACATAATATGCAACATCATATTCGGGCATAGAAATGTTATAGTTTGTATAACCGCCGACAAGAATTATGTCACGGTAAATCTGATAATAACAGACAGGCTCGAAGGAAGCAGTTATACCGCCATAACCCGAATACAGCTTAACAGCTTTTAGATTCTTACGAAGCTCTTCATCTGCTACAACACTCAGGTCAAGCTTCGTTTTGCCCTCGTCAAGTTCCTTGACCTCAACAGGCTTAGAAAGTTCCGTGTAAAACTCATCTATTGCTGATATATCTGCTGACTGCAGTTTCTCAACAACATATCTGTCCTTATAACCAAGTGCAAGGTTTTCAAGATAAGAAACATCATCCTGAGTATTTACGGTTTCTTCTATTACGGTTTCGGGCTGGGCACTTGTTAACTCAAAAGCACCTGCCGCTGATGAAAGCGACAGGCACAAAATGAGAGTAAATATCAATGTTTTATACATAATCAATCACTACTCCATAAATTCAAATATATCGGCTAAAATACCGCTTTGTTTTTCTCTGCGGATACCAATGAAATATGTATCTGCTACACGGGATTCTTCAACGGTTACATTATTACCCTCTGTTGTAATATCAACACCGCCTGAAGTGTCATCATCACCGTATATTCTCTTTTCTGCTACCGAGATATTACCTGCAATGTCTGTGTAGATTGCAGTAACAGTCATATCATCTGCCGGGAAAGAACCTGTATAGTCAACATAGGTACTGTCAGGCTCACCCGTTTTAACAGCCTTGTACTGCTTTTTATACAATGCTCTGATTTCAGGTAAATTCATACTATCTGATAAAGGCTCATCGGGATATTCAATACTTACACTATCTCCGCTTACAGATATAACTGGAACAGGAGGAGCGCTACGTTTAATAACTACACTGCAGCCGAGAACTCTTGTATGAGTATCTATCATTTCTCCGTCAGCTTTCTTTTCGGTGATATTTACATACATATCATACACACCATCAGAAAGTTTATTGCGTTCTCCGTCAAGATACTGCATATTAAATTCAATGTCACGAACAACTTCTCCTGTGGGAGCTTTTTCTGCTCTTGCGTTTGCAAAGATTGCAGAGTTATCACGATTCACAAGTTTGATGTTTGCAATAATAGTATCGTTAATATCAGCATCGCTTATTGTGAAGTGATATTTTGTACTGTAAGCAGTATTTCTTACCACATGCATAACACCGTTGGAATAATATATTGTGTGCATTGAACTGTCAGTCGGCACTACACCGCTTAAAATCTCGGATACAGTATTAAGCTTCACCTTGTGAGTAAATACCGCTTCATTTCCTGCATTGTCAATGGCTTTGAAATGAATATAAAATACTCCGCCCTCGTTAATATTAAAGGGCATTGTGTATTCAAGCCATTCGCCTGTAACAGCCTCACTGTCTGTTATAGAGTAATATTTTTCTTTTATACCGGAAGCATCATCAACATTTTCTGCAGAAGGTAAATCTTTGAAATTCGCCACAACCATTTTGGGAACACTTTCCCAGTCTTCGGAATTAATATTGTTTGTTACTGTTGGTTTTGTTTTATCAAGCCATACTTCTTTTGAGTATTGAGTTGCATTTCCATACGAATTTTCAATGTATTTGTTCGTTTTTTTGTCAATAGTTTTTGCATCGTCATACACATATCCCTTGTAGGTAAGTTTGCCTGTTTGCGTGTCGCTTACCGGCACATTTATCTTACATGTTAAACGGGCACTGCCTATTTTATACACAATACCATTAACACTATAATTTTTAATTCCGGCTGCACTATCTTCTGTAGATATGATAATGACTTTATTCACATTCATCCAAGTTGAATACAGTGTTGCACGACTGTCTTCTTCAGGTGTTAAAAACTTTAATGTCGGTTTTGTATTATCAAGTTTTTGTGTAAAGGTATGACTTGTTTCATTACCAGCTTTATCAAAAATCTTTAATTTAACGGTATATTCGCCGTCATCAATATTGTTTTCATCAAGACGGTATGTACCGTTTTTCATATTTTCAAGCTCTACACCTTTTAAGAGAGTATCGCCTAAGTAAATATCTGCATACACACTTCCGTCTGTCATAAGACTTCCGTTATCTTCAATGATAAAGTCGGAGAATAGATTTTTGCCACGAAGAAAGAACCCTCCGTCATCAAATTCCTCTTTCACTTCCGGGTAAACATTATCAAGTGTAATATCTATCCATTCGGAAGATACACTCGCTCCGAAATTATCGCTGACCATTATCTGAAGCTGAAGATTTTTTACTGTTGTATTAGCAACTATTCTGTTATCTGCAGGAAGTACGCCATAAGCTATATCATTCCCGGTACTTTTATCACGAAGCGTGTATTGTGCAGTTAAAATATCTTCCATATCAAAGTCGGAAGCGACAAGATTAACCTTTATTCCGTTAATAAAAGCATCTTCGGGAAGAAGTGTATCTGAAAGCTTATTTACTCTGCAGGTTGCATCCTTTAACCCATCTTTGGTATGCATCTTATATGTAAGGCTTTCAACGGATAAAACGGGGGTAGCATTTTTATAAAAGGAAAAGCCGTCACTTGTCGGGGTAATTCCGTCATTCTCTCCGACAAGCCGCCATCCGTCTTTCTTATCTTCTCCAGCTACCATAATAATTGATTCGTCACTTACGCTTTGAGCATGGTACCTGTATGCAAGCTTATATTTTGCCTTATCACGATAATCTGATATTTCTCCGAAATTTGCCTGAATATTTAAGGAGTCAGGATTTTCAAGAAAAACTGATTTCGTTACATCTTCATTTTCATAATAGAAAATTTTCCACTCATTATCTCCATACTGTTTTTCAAACACAGCAAGCTCTATTGAGTTTATATAATATTCATCATTTTCAAGCTCCGGAAGTGTAAATGCGATTCCTTTTCCCGTTCCTATTTCTTTTGCAGGCTTTACTTCTCCATCCATTGAAATTTTCATAATATCTGCTGCTACTGCATTTACAGATAAAAGCATTAGTGCAGATATTAAAACCACGAATTTTTTAAGCATTTTTCCACCTCCCCTAATTTGGTTTTATAACGGCAACTATATCGTCACCGTAATTCTCACTTGAATACTCCGTTTCATTGCTCTTGGAATCGGGACCGCTTGATGCAATTACAATAAGTCCCGGAACAGTACCTTCCTGAGCAGTGTATATATGCAGGCTGTATTTATTATTCCACGGGTCTGTTTTTAGTTTTGTTTTGAGCGTTATACTCTTTCCATCCGCAGAAACGCCTGTCTTTTCAACATCATACGGGAGATATTTACTGTTAAGAGTGCTCACGACTTCATTTATGACAGTATCATAATCCATTGAAGAATCAACAGTTATGTTCCCATAGTCTGTAATATAGCTCTTAAATGCCGTTACCATTTCACGAAGTTCTGATTCGCAAGCATCTACACGGTTATTCTGCCACGCTTTATTAAAACTGACTGCAATGCCTGTAATGAGTATTCCTGCTACTGCAAGTACAGCCAATATTTCAACAAGCGTGAAGCCTTTTTTCTTCAACTAGCATTCCTCCCATAGTTTTGATAATTTTCATATTTAATTTCAGCGTTTGAAGCATCAATATGACAAGGACAGTTAGTTTCATTTTCTTTAAATGCCCCTCTTACTGCGTAAAGGTTATCAATAACAATACTGCATTTAACTTCTCCGCTGTTGTATTTAGATTTGACTGTTATATATATCGGATTAAGCTTGCTCCGTTTTTCTGTATCTTCTTCCTCCGGTACATCACTTAACAGGAAATCAGGCTCGGTACACATTTCTGTTATTCTGAACTTCTCTTTATCTCCAAAGGTTTTTACCTTTATGGAAATCTTTGAATCCTCACGCATAAAATCAAGACATCCCGATGACAGTAAATAGTTTTTAGTTTCCGTTGAAATAAGAGATATTTCTGCTTCATCCGATGTTGCATATTTTATTTCATCTAAAAGAAAAGGCGAATATTCAGACAGAACGGAAAAGCTTCCGTCAGAGTGCATTTCATATTCAAGCACCATTTCACGGTTTTCAATGTAATTTAAAAGAAGTGAAACTGATATATCCGATGCACTTTCAGCAATATACCGATTCTTTATTTTTTCATAGTCTGTTTTTGTGTTGTATTTGCTTGCGGTACAGATATTGAGAATAATAGCTCCGGTACAAATTACAAGAAGCGCTGTAAATACAGATATGGCAATACTGCCCTTTTTCTTATTCAACTGTAATCACCGCCTCTGCTCTCGGTACTGTTTCTATTCTTATTGGTTTTCCCCGCTGATTTACATCAGTACTATTTTCAACAACCGAAAGTAATACTATTATCTTTCCGTCTGAAGCTTCAAACTTACTGTCGGCATAATCAACATCAAGCATCTTTTTAGACTTGAAAGTAAACAGCCCTGTTGGATAGTCTTCTTTGATTTCATAAGAAAGGTTATATTCACCACTACCGTGCTGTTTGATTTCAAGCTTTTTTCCCAATTCTGATATTTTTACACCCTCTGCCGACTGTATTTCTCTTGTAAGATAAAAGACTGTTTCCGAAAGACTTAACCTGTTCTCACTTTCAATCTGCGAGGTAAAAAGGGAGCCTGACATCATTGCTATTACCGATATAGACGAAAGAGTAATAACGGCAAGCATAGTGCAGGCTAAAAGCATTTCAGGAAGTGTAAATCCTTTTTTCTTTTTCATTTTAACCTCACCGCCGTTATTATTTTTGAGTTTGGGGTACTTCCCCCTATTTCTACTTTAAGAAGCTTTACTTCATCAGGAACTATCTCCTCGGGAAGACAATAACTGTCTGCACCGATAACATCAAAAGTCCCGTCCGAATTAAGCTGTATTTCACCTATACCTACTGCTGTTACTTTTATTTCATTATTTAAAGAAAGCTCATAGAGCCGGGAAATTGTATCTTCACCGGCTCTGAGGCTTTCTGCAGCAGTTATGCTTTTCATCAGCGCATTTACGGAAATATCACGCTCGAATGTAACTTTCTTATATGCCGATATGAAATTAAATGAAGCAATAACTGCCATACTTATAATCAGCAGAGATACAAGCGATTCAGCTATTGTAAATGCTGATTTTTTCATTTTAATTAGTTGCATAAGTTACGCTGTGACCGTCTGTTTCATCAACGGTAAATTCAGCTGTACTATCGGCAAGGATTTCCTTGATACCGTCAGATTCGATGTTGGATGAGAAACCAACTGTTTCGGTTTCAATCTGTCCGTTTACAAATGTTACAGCAAGAGCGTAGTTGTCATCATCTTCACCGATTACGCTGTCTTTACCGTTTGAAATAAATACGATAACACCGTTGTTGGGATTACTGTCAGATGCATCTTTCATAACTTGAACTGTGTAAGGCTGATTCCACTGGTCTTCCTTATTGGATACACCTGTATCATCAAATTTAAGGGCATCATCGAGATAAAGATTAAGACCGTTATCACCGCAAAGTGCATCAACATCATCGAAATCATCAAGGCCTGCATTTTCACGAATAAGCTGCTCTGCTGCAAGTTCAAAGCTTCTGAAATCCGTTTTGATTCCGGTCTCGCGCGCCTTATCTCCGGCAAAATCGATCCTGGGTACAAGGGAGATAAAAAGAATACCGATTACGGCGACCACAATCAAAATCTCGACCAAGGTAAAGCCGCGCTTCGTAACCCGAGGTGAATTTTTGCCTTTTTTGTTCATTTTTTCTGATTTTGCAGGCGTAACCTGTCCCTCAATTTCATTCGTTCTGTTCATAAATAAATTTTTCATAATAAAAAATACCTCCAAAAATTTTATATTTATAACA
>JAZSHP010000050.1:0-7818 GCA_045533355.1 Candidatus Fimenecus sp. | reverse complement strand
AAATATTATGTAGGGGACGATGCCCACATCGTCCCGCCAAGGTTTACACAAAATTAAAACGGGCGGATGTGGGCATCCGCCCCTACGACAATGTAACGAGAAGAATGATTTATATATGAAAACAACTGGGATTGTGAGAAGAATTGACGATTTGGGAAGGGTTGTTATTCCGAAAGAGATTCGTAGAACTATGCGAATCCGTGAAGGAGTTCTCGGCTGCCGCCTCGGTCAGTGCTTCTGCTTCGCAGAGGTGTCCACTGGACACCCGCACCCCGTCACTGACAACATTGACAGTTTTCGAGCGATTTTTCTTATCATTGTTCAAACTTTACATAAGAAAAAACAAGTTAGAAGAAGACCGAAAGAAATCAGAAGAAATACAACGAAACTTTGAAAAGATTGTAGAATACTTCAAACAACAAGCGAAGAACAAATAAACTATTGAGACACATAATCAAAAAAAGCGGGGTGAAATCCACTCCACTTTTAAGTCATTTTTTAATATATTGTTTAAAAAGTTCTTCTGTTTCTGGTAAATAGATAATCTTAAACAAATACTTTTTGCCATTTCTAAAAACGATATATCGCGTTCCTACTGCACTGAATCGATATCCTTTTACTTTTAACGAATATCCAAGACAAACTTCAGTAGAGGTAACTTTAGATATTGGGATATGTTCTTCCTTTTTAATTCCCCAATAATAATCAACAACACAAAATTCATTTTCTTTTATCTCCACATATGCTTTTTCCATATCTTTAAAATGAATTAACAAGGCTACTGTAAACAAAACAGGTATAATGATAACCATCATACCACCAACAAAACTTTTAGCATAATAGAAACAACAAAAAGCACCTAATCCAAACATACTATATATTAAAACAGCACTTATCATTAATAGAATGTTTATAGTTTTACTGTTTTGACTCTTTGGTGTAGTATCGTGTGTGTTTAGTTTCATGTTAACACCGCCTCTTATTTATTATATCATAACATATTTAAAAAGTAAATTCGTAACAGTATAAATTCCCTTTAATCACAGATAATAGAATTACATTGAAAATTTTGTATTTAAACAAGGAGAATGATATATGAAAGCAACTGGGATTGTGAGAAGAATTGATGATTTGGGAAGGGTTGTTATTCCGAAAGAGATTCGCAGGACTATGCGAATCCGCGAAGGAGACCCCTCACTGACAACATTGACACCTTTCGACAGGTTTTGTAGTGCGATAACAAGTATTTACATACGGATATATGATAAATAATCCAATAAAAATAAGAGGAGCAAAAAACTGCTCCTCATTCGTTATATTAGAGTTTTAAGTTGTAGTTTGCTTTATTCCTCGTATAAGTGCTCATTTGCTTTTTCAAGTTCTTTTACTAATATCTCAAAGTTTTTAAATGCATCCTTCCCATAAGTTGCACTTCTTGCACACGATATTATTGGCTCAATTTTCTTGTACAACATTACAAGATGAACACCAGACAAATCAACAAGCACATTAAAATCATAAATATCATTATTTACTCCAACAGCAAAATGCTCACATCTAGCTATAAGTGTTCTGTATTCATTATATATTTCAAGGAATTCCTTGCTATCATCTTTATACTTAACAACATCATATATTTCTTTTTTGTTAATAATTACGAGCTTGTCCAACACTTGCTCTTGTAATGTTTGATATGCGTGAACAGTTGCCTCTTTTCTTTGTCTCACAAGAGATTCTTTGTTGTATTTTTTCGTTTGAAATAAAGCAACTGCAGCACAAACTGATGCAACTAATGATATCAAGGCAGAAACTATATCAAAAATATTATCGTTTATCATTTTTTACACCTTATTATTTAATATTTCCTTTAACTCCAATATTTTAACATTATCATATGTAAAATTTTTAATATTTGAATCGTCACTATTTTTTGCCACCAACAAGGCATTGGCCAGACCAATTATTACCGATAGCAACAACTGTACCATCTGTTTTAAGACCTACTGTATGAGAATCACCTGCAGAAACTGCAATAATATCCGTCCAACCACTTACATCACATTGAACAAAATCATTATCACCAACAGCAACAACGGTACCATCTGACTTCAAACCGACAGTACGGTTTCCTCCAGCTGATATTGCAACTATATCTGTCCATTCCTCAACATTACACTGTCCACCATAATTATTTCCAATTGCAACAACTGTACCATCCGATTTTAAGCCAACCGTATGAAATGAACCAGCCGATATTGCAACAATATCAGTCCAATCCCCCACATCACGTTGACCATAATCGTTATCACCAGTAGCAACAACTGTACCATTGGATTTTAAACCAATTGTGTTTGAACCACCCGATGCAACCGCAACAATATCAGTCCAACCCTCAACATTACATTGCCCATCATAATTACGTCCAACAGCAACAACTGAACCATCTGCTTTCAAGCCTATAGTTTGAGTCCACCCAGATGAAATCGCAACTACATCTGTCCATTCTCCAACATCACGTTGACCATAATCGTTATCACCAGTAGCAACAACTGTACCATCAGATTTAACTCCTAATGTATGATAAGTACCTGCTGAAATTGCCACTATATCCTTAAATTTAGCTCTTGGAATAATAACTGTAACTAAAAGTAAAACGATTGCTGTAAATAAAGCAATACCTGATGATACGCTAATTGCAATTCTTTTTGTTTTTTTCTTTTTCTTCGTTTTTTCTATACGCTCTTGTTCTTCTCTCTTTTTGCGCTTTATACGTTCTTGTTCTTCTTGTATTTTAATTTCTTCTATTCTTTGCACACATAAAAGAATTTTTTCTTGTGAATCTTTCCAATCAGCAATTTGTTTAAATTGATTAATTGCCCTTTCAAGTTCATTAATATCTTCTGAATTTATCTTTTTAATAGCTTCGTTATATATATTGTCTTTTCTATTATTTTCATTTCGTTGTTTTATCTTTTCTACATAATTTTTTAATGTTATCGCAAGTTTATCATCAGCAAAGCGAATTGCCTTTTGATAGTTATTTGATTTATCAAAAGGTTGTTCACAATGGACAAGTTCCTCTTGTCTCCTCACCTTCAATTCAGCCATCAGTTTTCCTAAATATGCTTCGGCATTTTTAGGGTCAATGTCGAGAACTTTTTCACAGTACTCGTCTGCACTTGTCCAGTCACCATCTTCAAGGAATATAAATGCACGTTCAAGTAGTGGTGCTGTGTTGTTATTTGCATTATTTACAACTACTGTTTCTTTAATTTGTGTTGTTCTATTTTTATTGATAAGTTTATTAACACCATAAACTAAATCCTGCAAATATCCAATTTTATTTATGTCTTGTGATTGGAGATATGCAAATTCTTCAGGCATATCATATGGTGATATGCCTTTATAAACAGGAATAAGTGTTTTATCTTTACCAGCCTTGATAAGTGAAAGATATCTGCTCCACTCATTCTTAACCCATACTGCATTGAAATTATCTTTTTCAGTACCAACTACAAGCATAACCTTTGCAGAGTTAAGAGCAGCAAAAATATATGGTTCATATGCAGAACCTAACTTATCTTCAAGTGTGATTCTTGAGAAAAAGACTTTATAGCCCTCTTTTGTGAGAGCTGTATAAATGTCTTGAGCATAAACACTATCCTGTGTTCTGTTGCCATTCTTGTCTGTTTCTTTATAGCAAATGAACACATCAAAAGCTTCTTCTCTACTTGAAATTTCAAGAATTCTCTTTTGAATTTTATCAATTATATATGCCTCTCTTTTGAAGATTTCTCGTTGAGTTTCATCCGAATACTTAATAGCATTTAAAAAGTCTTCATCATCATATATTGATGTGAATTGTGAGCGATTAACTGTTGGAATTCTTTGAGATGTCTTAGGGTCTTTAACATACTGAATACCATATCTACAAAGCACAATTCCCCAGTATGCCTCATAGTCTTCTTTATCTTCGCTAAGAATCATTTCATAGATTCCCATTGCCTTGTCAAACTCATTTTCACGACGGAAATAGTTTGCTCTGTCATAAAGCTGAACTCGTTTATCGTCGTCAAGTTTTGGCAATGTCTGTGCAGTACCACAATATTCGCACACTGCAACAGTATCGTTAGTATTTATACTTAATGAACCACCACAAATTTTACATTTAAAAATTGCCATAAAAACACCTCACTATGTTCATTGTATCACAACCAAATCAAAAAGTAAATTCACACAGTATAAATTCCCTTTAATCACAGATAATAGAATTACATTGAAAATTTTGTATTTAAACAAGGAGAATGATATATGAAAGCAACTGGGATTGTGAGAAGAATTGACGATTTGGGAAGGGTTGTTATTCCGAAAGAGATAAGACGCACTATGCGAATCCGTGAAGGAGACCCGTTGGAAATTTTTACCGCTTCTGATGGTGAGGTTATTTTTAAGAAATACTCACCCATGGGAGAGTTATCGGAGTTTGCGAGTCAGTACACCGATGTTTTATACAGGGCGACCAGCCTTCCTGTGATAATTACTGACCGTGACCATGTTATTGCCGTTTCAGGTATGCCAAAAAAAGACGCTATGGATAAGCATATTTCTTCTGATTTGGAAAAGCTCATGGAAAACCGCGAAAATTATGTTGCTTCTCCCGAAGCAACGGCACTTTATCCTTTGTCTGACAAAGAAAGAGAAGCAGGTATCGCTTTTCCTATTATCGGTGGCGGTGATGTTGCCGGTGCAGTTGTGCTTATTCTTAATCCTGACGGTAGCATGCCAACACAGACAGAAATTAAGCTTGTTTCCGTTGCTGCTTCATTTTTGGGCAAGCAAA
The DNA here is from genome assembly GCA_045533355.1 of Candidatus Fimenecus sp. Taxonomy (GTDB): domain Bacteria; phylum Bacillota; class Clostridia; order Oscillospirales; family Acutalibacteraceae; genus Fimenecus. The sequence continues at coordinate 2,978 of JAZSHP010000050.1, read as the reverse complement.
CAGAAGAATAGTTCGGTAAATTGGAGTTTATTGGAATGAATGCAGAGTGCAGAATTCAGAATGCGGAATTTCGGAACTGCGTTGCGATTGTAAAATAAAACCAATATGGTGATAAATGTAGGGGACGATGCCTTCATCGTCCCGAAGCAGGTCAATAGTACACTTTAGAACGGGACGATGTGGGCATCGTCCCCTACGATTCATATCCAAATTAATAATCAATTACACCGACAAATTATAATTTGAAAGAGCACCATATCCAAAACTTCAAGTTAAAGTTAGTAATAAAACAAAAAATAGAGAAACCGCAAATGCGATTTCTCTATTTTTGGTGCTGGTGACCGGACTTGAACCGGTACGGTATTGCTACCGAGGGATTTTAAGTCCCTTGCGTCTGCCGATTTCGCCACACCAGCGTACTGTTACTACAGCCATATCATTATATATTATGATTCTCAAATTGTCAATATGAGAATGTAAATGTTTTAAAAGAAAAAAGGACGACATTATCAATCGTCCCCTTCTGCAATAGTTTTTACTGTTGTTTTGCTCTTTTCTTTGCCATATGCTTTCTGTAAAGCAGGATAATACCGGTTGCACCGAGATTCAAAATAATTGAACCTAAAACAAGTGAAAGAAGATGGCTCGGAAGGTCTGCAAGCATTGTCTTTTTGCTGATGAATGAGCAAATAAGATAAACAAATCCAACATCATTAAAGAACATCGGTATAAATGGTCTTGTAAGAATGAGAATACCGATGATTGTTACAAGTGGAATACATGTTGCAGCAAGTTCCGGCAATCCAAGATTCACTAAAAGGCCTTTACCGAGACCTACACATGCTGCCAGAAGAAGTCCTACCGTACCACCACAAAGAGTGTACCAGAAACGTTCTTTGTATGTAAGCTCTTCCTGAAGGAAGAATACTGCAACTGTCATAAAGAATGCCCAGTTAACTAATCGTAAACCTTCGTGCGGCATAATGTGTGTGATTTCAAGCAACTGGAAAATCGAATTCCATAAAGCAATCCATACGAACACAAGGCAAAGTGCAGGTAATTTTCCTTTAGGTGGTTTATGCAAAAGCTTGATTTTTTTGTTCTCGTTTGTCTGACTCATTAATTTTTATCCTCCAAAATAATATACCATAAAAAAATCACTTCAGGTGTGGCTCATTACGGGTCATATCGAAGTGATTACGGGTAATTTTACCACAATATTTGACATTTGTCAACAAATTTACAAAAAATGTCGATAAACAACTTCAGAGTTAATATGCAAAATTAATCATCCTGATAAAATTCAGATTTTCCCGTACAATACAAAAAGGACCTGACAATCTGCTGAAGCCACATAAGGCAGTAATTTCAAAACACTAACTTATGGGCGTTGCAAGGAAAGAAAATCAGAGAGAAGTTTCGGCTTCTCTCTTTTTCTTATATTTGCACATTAGACAAACTCTCCTTTAATTCGTACAATAAAAGTACAAAATTTAAAGGAGGATTTTTTATGTCAAACAAAAATTCTATTAGCTATCGTAAAGTTGGTGATTATCTAATACCAAACTTTGTATTACCACCCGAAGAAGTAAATATCACTCTAGGCAGGTGGGGCATGTTACATAAGGATTGCCTGCTTAACCACAAGAAGGTATTGTTTACTACGCTACTAACCCAAGGTAAACTTTATCAGTACTGTGCAGAAGTAGAAACCCAGGCACAAGATATGTTTGATTCTCTTGTGGAACAGATGAAAGCGGCTGAGGGTGTTACCGAGCAACTGAAAGAAGAATATCAGTTGGAATGGGTTGCTCGGATGAATAACATTCAAAATAGAGCTTTTGAAATTGTAATTAATAGTTTAATTGAAAATTAACCAACTAGCTGTTATAAAAGAACAAACCAAATATGAAGAGCAATTCATAAGAGATGCAAGTCAGAATGTATCTCAGTTCCCTCGGTATTGACTACGACTCGCTTACGAAAGAGGGCTTGTAACACAAATAAATATCCTCAAAAAATCAAGGTATATGAAAAGTCCGTACAGCCAGAGAGGTAAAACCAAAAAGAAACATAAATGATAAAGCAGGCAACATTGAAAAATGTTGCCTGCGAGATTAGTTATGACACTTGTCAAATAACCTTTTTAAATCACTTCAAAATTTTAAATTTGCCGATTACAGGCAGTTCCTTTGCTCTGCCGTTAAGGGCATTGAGAATACCGATAACAGCAAGGACTGTTATTGCAAGTGCAGCGATTGATGAAACAATCCAGCCAATAACGGGAATAACTGCAACAACAGAAGCGATAATTCCTGCAAGGAAAAGAACAAGCCCCTGATTAGTGTGGAAACGTGCAAATTTTGAATCCTTTGCCGCAAACAGCGGAATAAGGAAGATTATGTAAGCCAGCAATGCCATAACCTTATTCTTCTCAATATCCTGTGCATCGTATTCGGCTGTTGTATCTGCTGTATTGTTAAGCTCATTGAGCTTTGCGGAAAGGTCTGCCGCAGCAGAGTCGTTTGCCTGTTCAACAGGAGCTTCAATGGGTGCACCGCAGTTTGTGCAATTCTGTACGCCATCCTCTACCTGAGTGCCGCACTGTTTACAAGTTAACATAATAAAATCCTCCTTTAATTCAGATAATCGTTTATTGCATCTTTGATTTCGTCTTCGTTTTCTGCCATATAGCTTTCGGCTTCGTCCATTGTGTCGCCAAAGCTCTTCTGCAGACCTGCACCAATATCAACCTTTGCACCGTCATAATAGAACAGTTTGCCAAGCTCGCTATCTTTTTTATTATCGTATTCATCGCTGACATAAACAACATAAATCTTGCCGTCAACTCTGAATGCCCAACCTTTCATAAGCCAGCTGTCAAGAGCTTCATCAAGAGTTACTTCGCCGAGAGCATCCTCTCCGTGGGCTGCAAACTCATAGCCTGTGATGTTGTAGCCGTCATCGGAAGCCTTTGC
>JAZSHP010000013.1:0-17542 GCA_045533355.1 Candidatus Fimenecus sp. | reverse complement strand
ATCGTAGGGGAAGATGCCCACATCGTCCCGAAGTCGGTCAATAGCACACTTTAGAACGGGACGATGTGGGCATCGTCCCCTACAAGATATGTTGTTCTATATTAATTCCCCGATAAACTCCGATTTGTATTTCCGTTATTTTATTTTTTTGACCTGGTTTTGTTGACTTTTGGATGAAAATCAACTATACTACACATGAATAAAATAAAATGGAGTAGTTTGATGTTAATTAAGTTTTCAGCACCTTGCCTTTTAGGGTTAGAAGGTTTGGTGGCTCAAGAATTACGAGATATGGGCGCTTCTAATGTTGAGGCAAACAACGGCAGAGTAGATTTTGAGGGTGACGAAAACATCCTTGCCCGTGCTAATATATGCTCACGATATAGTGAAAGAATCTTAATCCGTCTTGGTGAATTCAGAGCTGTAACATTTGAACAGCTTTTCCAAGGAGTAAAAAAACTTCCTTGGGAAGAATGGATTGGAAAGCTGGATGCATTTCCTGTTAAGGGTTATTCACTTAATTCAAAGCTTTTTTCAGTTAGCGACTGTCAGGCAATTATCAAAAAGGCGGTTGTTGAAAGACTTAAGGAAAAATATAAAATTTTTTGGTTTGACGAAACTGGTCCGATTCATCAGATACAGTTTTCAATTATGAAGGATATTGTAACTGTGTTTATCGATACATCTGGTGTAGGACTTCACAAGAGAGGGTACAGACCTGTTTCAAATTCAGCACCAATCAAAGAAACCTTGGCGGCCGCTATGGCAGAACTTGCAAGGCTCCGTCATTACCATACACTTTATGATGTGACTTGTGGCTCAGGTACAATTCTTATTGAAGGTGCTATGAAAGCACTTAATATTGCACCGGGGCTTAAACGTTCATTTATCTCTGAGAGATTTGAAAATATAGATTCATCCGTTTGGCAGGAAGAAAGAATGAGAGCAACGGACGCTGTAATTCAGGATGCTGACTTTATGGCTTATGGCTCTGATATTGATTTCAATGCACTTCAGATTGCTCGTGAAAATGCAAGACGAGCAGGAGTTGGAATGAAGATTGACCTTTCTAAGAAGGATTTAAAGGATTTTGCCCGTAAAAGTGAAAAGGGTACAGTGATTTGTAACCCACCTTATGGTGAAAGAATGCTTGACATTCAGGCCGCTGAAGAAATTTACAGAACAATGGGAAAAATCTTTAATCCGGAGCGCGGTTGGGCATACTATATTATCAGTCCGGATGAGGAATTTGAAAAATGCTTTGGTAGAAAAGCTGATAAACGTCGTAAGTTATACAATGGCATGATTAAATGCCAATTATATATGTATTACAAATAATTAGGAGAATATTATGAAACACATTTTTGTTGTAAATCCTGTATCAGGTAAAGGCAAAAACGCAAAGAATTATATCCCAACAATTGAAAAGTATATTAAAGAAAAAGGTTTAAATGCTGATATCTATGTGACAACTGCACAGAATGACGGTATGCGTTATGTTGAAGGTGTTGCAAAAAAAGGTGAACCTGTTCGTTTCTATTCTTGTGGTGGTGACGGAACACTTTACGAAATCGTAAACGGATGTTATAAATATCCTAACTGTGAGGTTGCTAATATTCCATTAGGTTCAGGTAACGATTTCAGCCGTCTTTTTGGTAGAAACACAAATATTGATGACCATGTTAACGGTGTACCGGTTAAGCTTGACCTTATTGAAACTAACGGTCAGGTTGCTATCAATGAATGTGCTATGGGTATTGACTCAGAAGTTTGTGCAAGACAGGCAGAATTCAAGAAGCTTCCTATGGTAAATGGTGAAATTGCTTATACTCTTTCTGCACTTCGTTGTGTTGTGTTCAGCAAAATCAACAATAAATTCAGAATTACAATTGACCACGACAAGGTTTATGAAGACGATTTTCTTTTCTGTTATATCGGAAATTCACGCTGGTACGGTGGCGGATATATGGCTGCTCCAGGTGCTATGCCAAATGACGGACTTATTGACTGCGTTATGGTGCGATACACAAAGGAAGTTGCAAAAAAGGGCACATTCGGTCTTCTTCCTTTATTGAGTAAATATAAGAAAGGTGAACACCTTAATTGGGATTTCACTAAACTTGTACATTGTAAACACGTTAAGATTGAAAGTCAGAGTCCTGCAGCAGTTAATGTTGACGGTGAATGTGAATACGTTACAGAACGTGAATTCCAGCTTTTAGAAGGAGCAATCACATTTATCGTTCCTCGCGACTCAGATTTCCTTGAATTGATATAATAAAACAGGATGGTGGATGAGGAGTACTTGTCCACCATTTTTTAAAGGATAATGAAATATGTATAATTTTTTTGTTAATGAAACACAGAAATTGAATGACAAATATGTGATAACAGGAACGGATTTTAACCATATAAAAAATGTTCTTCGTATGGCTGTCGGTGACACTTTTCTTGTGAGTGAAAACGGTGTCAGTAACCTTTGCGGAATCGAAGATTTTGTAGAAGATTCTGTTATTGCAAAAATAATTGAGGAAAATTACAACGACACAAACCTTCCGATAAAGATTTATCTTTTTCAGGGACTTCCAAAAGGTGATAAAATGGAATTGATTATCCAGAAAACAGTTGAGCTTGGTGTGGAAGGAATTATCCCTGTTGAAATGAATCGTTGCGTTGTAAAGCTTGATGACAAGAAAAAGAAAAGCAAGGTAAGTCGTTGGCAGACTATTTCCGAAAGTGCAGCAAAGCAGAGTAAACGAAACACAATTCCTGAAATTTCTGAAGTGCTTACATATAAACAGGCTATGGAAAAAGCAAAGAAAATGGACTTGTTCTTAGTGCCTTATGAAAGCAAAAACGGAATGGAAGACACAAAAACAGCACTTTCTCAAATCAAAAATGGTATGTCGGTTGGCATTTTAATAGGTCCTGAAGGCGGATTTGACGAAAAAGAGGTTGAAATGGCATTTGAAAACGGAGGTAAAGTAGTTTCTTTAGGCAAACGAATTCTCCGTACAGAAACTGCAGCAATCACATCTGTCTCAATGTGTATGCTTTATGCTGAAATGTATTTGGGTGACGAATAATGAAACAATTACCAATTGAATTTCAGGAGAGAATGAAAAATCTTTTGGGTGACGAGTATGATGACTTTTTAAAGTCTTACGATACAAAGCCTGTAAGAGCTTTCCGTGTGAATACGGACAAAATCTCTTTTGATGATTTTCAAAAACTGAATATATTTTCAAATGATAAAATTCCTTATGTGGAAAACGGTTTTTATTTTGACTACGATGGAATAGGAAATCATCCTTATCACCACGCAGGTATGTTTTATATTCAGGAGCCTGCCGCAATGGTGCCTGTTGAAAGTATTGATATAGAGCCTGATTGGACAGTCCTTGATTTGTGTGCAGCACCCGGTGGTAAGAGTAGTCAGATTAAGAGTAAATTAGGTGAAAACGGAGTTCTTGTATCTAATGAGATTGTTCCGTCAAGATGTAAAATTCTCACAGGCAATATGGAACGAATGGGTTTTAAAAATGTTGTTACAACCTGTATGCATCCACAAAAGCTTAAAAAAGAATTTCCAAAAACCTTTGATATGATTATGGTTGATGCACCTTGCTCGGGTGAAGGCATGTTTCGTAAGGAAGAAATTGCAATTGACGAATGGACTCCGGAAAATGTGAAGATGTGTGCCGAAAGACAGGCTGAAATTCTTGATTGTGCGGTGCAGATGCTCAAGGATGGCGGATATATTGTCTATTCAACCTGCACTTTTTCACTTGAAGAAAACGAAATGATGGTTGATGCATTTTTAGAGAGATATCCTGAGTTCGAGCTTGTACCAACAACTGAAAGAGTTCGAGATAATACTGCTGACGGAGTAAGCTTTGATGGTTGCAAATGCAAAAATCTTCATTATACAAGGCGATGCTATCCACACAAAACAAAGGGTGAAGGCCAGTTTGTTGCTGTGCTTCACAATACAAGTGAATGCTATGGAAAAACATCAAGAGATGAATCAAAAAAAGAGAAAATCGACAAAGTAGTTATCGACTTTCTCAGAGATACACTCGTGGATTATGAAACAGACAATGTGATGATATATAATGGTAATCCCGTATATTTCACGCCGGATTTTCCAATACGAAAGGGCAGTGCTTTTGTCTGTGGTGTGACAATCGGTGAAATCCGTAAGAATTATATTCAACCACATCATCAATTTTTTATGGCAATGGGTAATGATTTCAAGAGAAAAATCAACCTTACAGCCGAAAGTGACGAAATTAAAAAATATCTTCACGGTGAAGAATTCAATACGGATTGTCCTAATGGTTGGGCAGTAGTAATGGTTGACGGTTGCACAGTTGGTGGTGTAAAAGTATCAAACGGCAAAGCCAAAAATCATTATCCCAAAGGATTAAGGACGAAGTAGGTTAATCGTTGCCTCCCTCTGATGAGGGAGGTGTCTGCGACAGCAGACGGAGGGAGAGATAGTTAAACATTTCACCTTGACAAACACTTAAAACATTTGTATAATAACCCTTGCAAATTTAATATGCTACTATGGCTCAGGAGGCAGAGCACTTCCTTGGTAAGGAAGAGGTCCCCGGTTCGAATCCGGTTAGTAGCTCCAGACAAGTAGGTGTTTCTTATGAAGCACCTAATTTTTATATGAAATTAAAGTGAGGGATTCGAACCCTTGGGTCTGGGCGTTAAGAAAACAATTCGGTGAATTGTTTTTAGCACAGAGTGGTGAGGCGGGTACCGAATGCAGAGCATTGGGTCGCCGAGGCATTCAGTATGCAAGGCATAGCCGCAGCAGACGGTCGAATCCGGTTAGTAGCTCCAAAAAAGTCAGGGACTTCAATTGAAGTCCCTGACTTTTTATATGTTAAGTGAATCAAGATAAACAGATAACAATTTTAATGCTGTTTCTCTGTCCTTTTGTGTACAAGAATTCAGTTTTTTAATAATTTCTTCTTGTTGAATTGTTATTGAGGAATTGCTTTCTGTGAAAATCTCGTCAGGAGTAATTTGTAAAGCTTGACAAATGTGCAAAAGAGTTTCTGTTCTCATATTTGTAGAGCCACGTTCAATGTCGGCATAAGTTCGGTCTGAAAGACCTGCCTTTTCAGCAACTTGTGCTTGGGTCAAGCCTAATCGTTTTCGAGCATTCAATAACTTGTTTCCTATCTTTTGCATATCAAAAATAAGCATTTTTCTTCCACCTTTATCGTTTTATATAGGAATTATAATTCCTAAAACGCTTGACAAACAGGAATAAAAGGTGCATAATAATGGGAAGAATAGTTCTTGTTTGAAATTATTCTATCAACTATTTTATCTTTTATTCGAAAGATGTAAAAAAGGAGAAGAATTATGAAAAAAATTTCTAAAGTAACATCATTTTTATTGGCATTAGTTGTGGTGTTTTCAATTTTTGCAGTAAGTTCATTTGCCACAGGAAACACAATGGCAACAGCAACAGAAGTCGTATTCGGGACAAAGTACACAGGCACAATTGACAAATCTAACATGAGAGATTATTACAAAATTGTTATTCCTGAGTCCGGTGCATTGACAATTAACACAACTGTGTTTGAGGATATGTATTACGCACTATACAATGAAGATGGTGGAACATTAGCTGCTGATTCACTTTCCACAGCATATACTGCAGGTGGATTAAAAAACAAAGTATTTACAACCCATTTAACAGAAGGTACATATTATTTTGACCATCACAGGTGGGGAGCAGATGGCGATTATCAGGTGAAATTTACTTTCGAGTCCGCAAATGAAACTATTAAAGAAGGAAATGGAGGTATAAATGAAAAAATGACTTATGCTTCCGATATTTCTTTGAATAAGAAATATTACGCACAGCTTGCGTTGAATGAAACACAGGATTTTTATAAGTTTGAGCTAACGAAAGCAACAAAAATAAAGGTTGCAGTCTGTACAGAATCTTTTATTTATTCTGCAGTTTTTGATGAAGACGGACAGGCTATTCGACATTCAGGCGGTGTAAGATACGATATGAATGGCGGATATCACGAGATGGAATTGGAATTATCGGCAGGTACTTATTATTATAATGTAAGTAAATGGAATTCTAGTTGTGGAAATTATACCTTTTCAATCAGCTGTGATTCTGTAGTGACAAAATCTCTTTCAAACATCACAATCGACTCAATGCCTGATAAAACAACTTACGTGGTTGGTGAAAACATTGATACAACAGGTCTTGTTGTTAAAGCTAATTATTCAGACGGAACATCATCAATAGTAAGTTCATATACTATTGATGGGTTTGATTCTTCAACATCAGGAACAAAAACTGTAACAGTTAGCTATACTGAAAATAACGTTACAAAAACCACTTCATTTAATGTTGAAGTTAAAGTGGCAGATGATGTATCCTCAGAGGAGTGTAGTTGCAACTGTCATAAAACAGGTCTTTCAAAATTCTTCTTTAACTTTATTCTATTCTTCCAAAGACTTTTTGGCTCAAATAAAACTTGTGCTTGTGGAATAGCACACTATTGATTTTTTAACAGGAGTAGGGAAACTTACTCCTGTTTTTTCATTTCTTTCTCCTTTGCAACAAATCATTGCGTGACTTTTTGCTTTTATTATGTAATAATAAAGGCGTAAGGAGGCGATATGAATGTCTAAAGTTTCAAAAAATCTTAAAAAAATCAGAACAGAGAAAAAACTTACACAAGATGCCCTGGCAGAGAAAATTCACGTTACCCGTCAGGCGATTTCAAACTGGGAAAACGATAAAACCAAACCCGATATAGAATCTCTTGAACAGTTGGCAGAAGTTCTTGAGGTTGACATTGAAGAATTGATTTATGGCGAGAAAAAAGCAGTTATTAATTCTCAGGACAAGACAAAACAGAAAAATCGGATTAAAATTACTCTCGCTGTTGTAGGCTCGATTTTCGTAGCATCGGGACTTGCGATTCTTTTCTTTGGTTTCTGGCAGGATTTCAGCATTTCTTTACAGACTGCATTTTCTGTAATTCCGATGCTTGCAGGTCAGGCGGTTGCCTTATATACATATTTAAAGAAAAAAGACAGTCCAAGCTGGCGTGAAAGTGCAAGTATTATCTGGACCATTGGTACAGTTGCTACAATAGCACTTGTGGACGGAGTTCACAACATCAGTTGGTCATATACGGATTACCTTGTGATTGACTCTGTGCTTTTGCTTCCGATTCTGTTTATATTCAGTTCAATAGTGCCAATTGCTTTTTATTACTATATGTCAGTTCATATTGCAACTATTGGTAATTGGCAGAACTTACTTTTTTCATTACTGTTTTTCGCAATAGGAATATTGTACACATATTACCTTTCACGAGATAAAGATGATGTAAGAGGTAAAATCACACAATGGATAACAATGATAGCATCTATTCCACAAATGGTTGTACTGATTATTTCAGGATGCAGAGTAGGCATTCTCGCAGAATCGATGTCAGTTATTTTTGCGGGCTTGCTCTCATTCTTCCTTTGCATATATATCGTATCAATTGACAATACAGTTGTCACATCACCGTTTAAACCAATTTCAGCAATTGGTATTTGCGGAACAATGCTTGGTCTTTCATTGGGCACAATGTTTGATGCGCCAAGTATGATGGGTGATGATTTAATCGGTTTTGTAATTTCAATTGTTCTTTGTGTTTCTATACCAGTAATTGTGGCAATAGTAAAACGAGAAAATTTTGAGGAAGAACCTTTCAAAATTGCAAAAATAGTGATTCCTTTCATTATGATTGTTCTGGCATTTGTATATGCAATTGTTGAAGAAGTGTGTGTTGAGCCGGTTGTAAGCTGGAATGTAACATATATTATATACGATATTATTTATTTTATCGGAGCAACCTTGTCAATCGCTTTTGGCGGAATGCTCGTTTATCAGGGTGCAAAAGAAATCAAAATATTGACTATCAATTTGGGTCTTTTAACTGTATTTGCACAGTTGTTGGGGATTTATTCAAACACCGGAGCCGACAATATCTTTATTTTCGGCATGTTACTTGTAATTTTTGGTGTGGCAATTATCTTTATTAACTGGAAAATGCTTTCAATCAAAAAATCCCATCAGGAACAACTGAACGGAGGTGGCACAGATGCTTAAAAAGTTTATGCTTCCGATTTTAATTATATCTATTGTTGTTCAGTTGCTTGTGCCTGTTGGAATGATTGTTTATGGCAACAAAGCAGAAAATGATTTGCAGAAATACGGTAAGGAATTTAAAATCCCTGTATATGTTCAAAGCATTCGTAACGGTTCTATGGATGTAAGGTTTTATGAGTATAATCTGTTTCAGATAGGTCATTATGCCGTTCTCGAAGAAGACGAAAACGGATATGCAAATCTTATGCAAACTCAACCAACAAAACCTAAAACATCTGATTATATTTATGTAACCTCAGAGAATAAACTAAAATTGGGTGAAGATTATACAATCGATGCCGATATAACCTCGTGGAGAGTCGGAGAAAAATCAGCATATCTCGTTATTAAGGTTTACAATGGTAACCTTGAGATTGTAGAATTGTATATGGATGGTGTTCCCGCAGAAGAATGGTTTGCAACTGCAATTGTGTCAAAAGATGAGTATGATAATGATATTTTAATACAACAATAATAAATCCTCAGTTTATCGGTATATACATAATTTATATGCATAAATTTATGTATATTCGCATAAATAATGCATAAAAATGCAATTAAGCTTGTTTTTAATTTGTTTTTTTACATAAATACTTGACTTTTTGTGAAAAGGGGATATATAATCTAACTACAAATCAAAAACTTACATAAGGGGTAATTTGAAATGAAAAAATCAGTTAAAATTCTTTCAGTAATTCTTGCTCTCGTTATCGTTGTTGGTTGCTTCGCAGCTTGTGGCGGTAAAGAAGAAGCTCCGGCAGAAGAAAAGAAAGTTCTTACAATGGCAACAAATGCTGAATTCCCTCCATATGAATACTATGAAGGTGAGAAGGTTGTTGGTATTGATGCTGAAATTGCACAGCTTATTGCTGACAAACTTGGTATGGAACTTAAAATTGAAGACGTTGCTTTCGACTCAATCATTCCTGGCGTTCAGGCTGGTAAATATGATATGGGCATGGCTGGTATGACAGTTACAGAAGACAGACTTAAGGACGTTAACTTCTCAGATTCATACGCAAAGGGTGTTCAGGTAGTTATCGTTAAAGATGGTGGTTCAATCGCTTCTCTTGATGATATTGCTGGTAAGAAGATTGGTGTTCAGACATCAACAACAGGTGACATCTATGCATCAGACGAATTTGGTGAAGAGAATGTTACAAAATATGAAAACGGCGCTCTTGCTGTTGAAGCACTTAAGTCAGGTAAGGTTGATTGCGTTATTATCGATAACGAACCTGCAAAATCTTATGTAGCAGCTAACGAAGGTCTTAAGATTCTTGAAACAGAATATGTAGAAGAAGATTATGCTATTTGTTTTGCAAAAGAAAATACAGAACTTCAGGAAAAAGTTAATGAAGCACTTAAAGAACTCATCGCTGATGGTTCAGTTCAGAAAGTTATTGACAAATACATTTCTGCTAAATAATTTATAGTAAAACTTAATTTTTAGGGCGGCTTAAACTCCGCCCTAATTTTTGCGTAAGAAAGGAGAAGTGAAATCGAATGGCTTGGCTGACAGAACTTATTGCCGATATTCAGTTTGTGTTTTTTGAAAAAGACAGATATATGCAGCTCGTAAATGGTTTGCTTAATACATTGAAGATTACTGCAGGAGCTCTTGTAATCGGTGTTATTATTGGTATCGTTATTGCTGCAATTCGTACTTCTTTTGACAAAAACCGCGAATCAATGAAACTTCGTGGAGGAATAGGATATTATATTCTTGCTGTTCTCAACGGAATAAGTAAAATATATTTGACTATTGTCAGAGGTACTCCTGTTGTTGTTCAGCTTATGATTGCATATTTCGTGATTTTTGCATCCTCTGATGATGGCGTTATGGTTGGTATTATTGCATTTGGTATAAATTCAGGTGCTTATGTTGCAGAAATTTTCCGTGCAGGTATTATGTCCATTGACCATGGTCAGTTTGAAGCAGGACGTAGCCTTGGCTTTAATTATTTCCAGACAATGCGATTTATTGTTATACCTCAGATGTTCAAGGCAGTTCTTCCAACACTTTGCAACGAATTTATAGCACTTTTGAAGGAAACATCAGTTGCAGGTTATGTTGGCGTTATTGACCTTACAAAGGCAGGTAACGTTATTGCGGGTAGAACATTCATATATTTCATACCACTTATAACTGTTGCAATTATTTATCTTGTTATGGTTATGATTCTTTCATGGCTTGTTGGTATCCTTGAAAGGAGGTTGCGTAAGAGTGACAGATAACAAAGTTTTAATTAAGGTTGAAAATCTTAAAAAGCACTACACTGGTGGTGTAGTTAAGGCTCTTGACGGAGTTAATTGTGAAATAAAAAAGGGCGAAGTGGTTGTTATCGTCGGACCATCAGGTTCAGGTAAATCAACACTCTTGCGTTCGCTTAATCTTCTTGAAATTCCTACATCAGGTAAAATTTATTTTGATGGCGTGGATATTACCGACAAAAAGACAAATATCAACACACATCGTCAGAGAATGGGTATGGTGTTCCAGCACTTTAACCTTTTCCCAAATATGAATGTGCTTAAGAATATGACAAAAGCACCTATGACTCTTCTTAAAAAGAGTAAAGAGGAAGCTGAAAATAAAGCACTCGAGCTTCTTGACAGAGTTGGACTTAAGGATAGAGCGGATGCTTATCCAAGTCAGCTTTCAGGTGGTCAGAAACAGCGTGTTGCTATTGTTCGTGCGCTTTGTATGGAACCTGAAGGAATGCTCTTTGACGAACCTACATCAGCTCTTGACCCTGAAATGGTTGGTGAAGTTCTTGATGTTATGAAACATCTTGCCCGTGAAGGAATGACAATGGTTGTTGTTACTCACGAAATGGGATTTGCTCGTGAAGTTGGTACAAGAGTTATCTTTATGGATGGTGGTAAAATCATCGAAGAAAACACTCCAAATGAGTTTTTCGAAAATCCACAAAATCTAAGACTTAAGGATTTCTTGTCAAAAGTTTTATAATGTATAAAATATTTTCACCTTGGTAAAATATTACCGAGGTGATTTTTTTATGAATAATATGAATCTTGAAACAAAAGCATATTTTGATTCCTTGCCTGTTTCAATCCGTTCGGCAATTGTAGAGTCAGGTGCGAAATTTGAAACGGTGGAACAGCTCAAAATTCTTGTAAAAGCATATACAGGTGAATAAAAGATTATAAGGCGGAGTTTATACTCCGCTTTATTACTATTTTAATTTGGTTATATTGCATTTCCATTGTTTTCTTGTTATACTTTATCCAAGGCTTTTCCTCGAGGAGAAGCTCCGTCGAAAGACGGTGATGAGGTGTAGATTGTGATAGCAATTGTAAAAACGAATGACAATAACAACCCACCTCATTCGTCACTTTGTGACACCTTTCCCTCAAGGGGAAGGTATGAAAATGGAGGGAAAATATTATGGCAATTCATATTCTTAAGGACAATGTTTTCATACTTGAAACAAAAAACACTCATTATGTGCTCGGTATTGATAATTTTGGTTGCAACCGTCACATCCATTGGGGCAAAAAATGCAACATAAATGACTATGAATTCAAGAAGCTTTGGGATGAAAGTTCAAATCACACAGAACTTGATATGGCAAAGCAGGAATTTACCGTTTTTGGCGGTACAATGTATCGTGAAAGCAATCTTAAGGTGCAGTTTTCTGACAAGTGCCGTGAAATTGACCTTGATTTCGTTGATGCTGATGCAGAGGATAATCTTCTTGCAATTACTTTAAAAGATAAGCACTATCCTTTACAGGTGGTTCTTAAATATAAAATTCAGGACAATGACGATATAATCACCCGATGGACTGAAATTACAAATACAGGTAATGAGGATATTACAGTTGACAGAATGTTTTCTGCAGAACTTACACTCCCTTCTGTTTACCCATATATAATCAAAAACACAAATGGTAGTTGGGGCGGTGAATATGTGGAAACTGAGTCAACATTGGAAGGCGGAGCACTTGTATTTGATAGTAAAAAGGGTACAACAGCTCACAATCAGTCACCATATTTCATAGCATATCAGAATGCAGACGAAAATCAAGGTGATGTTTACTTCGGTACTCTTGCATACAGCGGTAACTTTAAGGTGCTTTGCTCCCGTGACCTTTACTATACAACAAGAGTAAGCCTTGGACTTAATGACCACGATTTTAAATATACTTTAAAACCAAAGGAAACATTTGCAACTCCTGTTGTGTATTGTGGTTATTCTATGAACGGTTTCGGTGAAATGAGCCGTCAAATGAACAGATTCGCGATTAATAATGTTCTTCCGAAGCAATTCAACGATAAAATTCTCCCTGTTCTTTATAACTCATGGGAAGCAACTGAATTTGATGTAAATTGTGAGCACCAGACAGCACTTGCTGAATTAGCCGCTGAAATGGGTGTTGAGCTCTTCGTTATGGATGACGGTTGGTTCGGTGCAAGAAATAATGACAGAGCAGGTCTTGGTGATTGGTTTGTAAATACAAATAAATTCCCTAACGGAATTGATGAACTTATCAAGAATGTAAATGATTTGGGAATGGATTTCGGTCTTTGGTTTGAGCCTGAAATGGTGAACCCTGATTCTGACTTATACCGTGCGCATCCTGAATGGGCATACCATTACGATACAAGAGAGGCACACACTCTCCGTCATCAGTTAGTTCTCAATATGACACGTGAGGATGTTCAGGAATACATTTTCAATTGTATGGATGAAATGCTTACAAACCATAATATCAAGTACATCAAATGGGATATGAACAGACCTCTTTCCGAAACAGGTGCCGAAAACCTCCCTTGTCCTCAAGAATTATGGTTCAGACATACTCAGGCTGTTTACAACATTGTTGACAGACTTAAAGAAAAACATCCTGATGTGGCAATTGAAAGCTGTTCATCAGGTGGCGGCAGAAGTGACTACGGCGCATTACTCCACTTTGACCAGGTTTGGACTTCCGATAACACAGACTCAATCGACAGAATGTCAATGCAGAAATGGTATACATACCTTAAACCGGTAAAGACAATGCGTGCATGGGTTACCGACATTAACTGGTACAACTCACCAATGAGTCTTGATTTCCGTTTCAATGTTGCAATGCAGGGCTCATTAGGTGTCGGTGGTAATCTTACAAAATATAGTAAGGAAGATTTGGAAATCGGCAAAAAGAATGTTACTCTTTACAAAGAAATCCGTCATCTTGTGCAGTTCGGTGACCTTTACAGAATCCTTGATGCACAGAAGGATGAAATTCTCTTTAACCTTTATGTAAATGAAGATAAAACGGAGGCTGTTGCATTCCTTGCTTCTGCTCATACAAGCTTTATGAAAAAAGAAATTCCGCTTAAATTCACAGGACTTGATGATGATAAGATTTACACATTTAATCTTAACGGTCGTGATTGGGAAAAGAGTGGCTCCTACCTTAAAAATGTTGGTATCCCCACAACAATTCGTGGAATAGGAAACAACAAGATTATAAAAATCAAGGCAAAATAAATTGTACAATGAAAAAAATTATCAACAAGTTATTTCTTCATTGACTCACGGGCATAAAAGTGCTAATATTCTCTTCGGTTTTTAAGTTTAATAAAAATGGAAGTGATTTTTTGAAAAAGTTTTATCTTAAACCGAAATTTTTCAGTACAATAAAAAACTATTCCAAAGAACAGGTTATAAAGGATATCATTGCAGGTGTAATTGTTGCTATTATTGCTTTACCTTTGTCGATTGCTCTTGCATTGGCATCAGGTGTTGAACCTGCTTGTGGTGTATATACTGCTATTTTTGCAGGCTTCATGGTTTCATTTTTAGGTGGCAGCCGTGTGCAGATTGCGGGACCAACCGCAGCTTTTGCTACTGTTGTTGCGGGAATTGTGGCAACACAAGGGTTGGAAGTACGTGGATAGCGAAAATGATGCGGATAGTCTTGACTTGAAGGTTGTTCCTAAAAATGTTCGTGTGTACGAAATTACAGGACCTATGTTCTTCGGTGCGGCTGATAAAATCCTTGATATTCAATTTAAGGAGTATACAAGGTGTCTTGTTCTCAGGATGAGAGGAGTTCCTGCTATTGATGCAACAGCTATGAACTCCCTTGAAAATCTTTATGAGAAATGTCAGAAAAAGGATGTAACGCTGATTTTTTCACATGTGAATGAACAACCTTTGAATGCTATGAAAAAAGCCGGACTTTATAAATCGGTTGGAAAGGATAATTTCTGTCCTAATATTGATACAGCTCTTGAAAGAGCAAAAAATATATAACTTTAAAAAATACGGTAGAAATTTCTGCCGTATTTTTTGTTTTTTACTGGTTTTTTCATATACATATTATGTATAGTACATTTTTACGATAAATAATAAGGCAGAAATTGTGTTTTAAATCCACAAAAAACGCAATATATTGTATGATTTTTATCTCAGAAAAAAATCTGCATTTTTAACAAAGTTTTTTTAAAAAAGTTATTGCATTTTCACAAATTATGTGTTAGAATATCGGAGCACGCGTGGGAATGGGCGTAGTCTGTCCATTTGCAAACAGTGTGCGATATGCGTTGAAGCGGTAGGTGGCTGCACAAGGATGCAGGGAATTACCGTGGAGTATGTCTGATTTTAAATCGGGCGACCAATAATGCTTTTAAAACCTTGTGGCTATAACCCAACTATGCCACAACGGTACTTGCAGGAGCATTCTGCGCTATTTTACGCCGTCCGAAAAATCAGAGCCGATTTTTCGGTTTTTAAAACGGAAGGGTGGAAACACCCGGGTTAGTTGCAAGTAAAATAACGTGCCCAGTAATTTAGGAGGAAACAAAATGGCAGCAACAAAAGGTAAGAAAATCAGAATCAGACTTAAGGGTTACGATCATGACCTTGTAGATAAGGCAGCTGAAAAGATCGTTGAAACAGCAAAGCGTACAGGCGCTCAGGTTTCAGGTCCAGTTCCACTTCCTACAGAAAAGGACATCGTTACAATCCTTCGCGCTGTTCATAAGTACAAGGACAGCCGTGAACAGTTTGAACAGAGAACACACAAAAGGCTTATCGACATTTTAAGACCCTCAAACAAAACAGTTGAGGCTCTTACAAGTCTGGAGCTTCCTGCCGGTGTTGACATCGAGATTAAGCTTTAATTCTTAATCTTTAAGAACAAGACATCGAGCAAGGTCAAGTCGGGAAATCCCGACCAATAACCAAAGGAGGAAATAAAAATGCAAAAAGGTCTTATCGGTAAAAAAATCGGTATGACACAGCTTTTCGACGAAAACGGAAAAGTAATTCCTGTTACAGTTGTTGAAGCTGGTCCATGCACAGTAGTGCAGAAGAAGACAATCGAGAACGACGGCTACGCTGCAGTTCAGGTTGGTTTTGGCGACGTTAAGGTTACTAAGGTGAATAAGCCAATGGCTGGTCACTTCAAGAAGGCTGACGTTGCTCCAAAGAAAGTGCTCAAGGAATTCAGACTTGCAGACACAGAATCAGTAAACGTAGGTGACATCCTCAAGGCTGACATCTTCGCAGTAGGCGACAGAGTTGACGTTGTAGGAACAAGCAAAGGTAAAGGTACAGCAGGTGTAATTAAGCGTTGGAACTTCTCACGTCTTAAGGAATCTCACGGTACAGGCCCTGTTCACCGCCACGGTGGTTCACTCGGCGTTATCGACCCAGCTCGTATCTTTAAAGGCAAGAAGATGGCTGGTCATCTCGGTGCTGAAAAAGTTACAGTTCAGAACCTTGACATCGTTAAGGTAGACGTAGAAAACAATCTTATCGCAATTAAGGGCGCTATTCCAGGTCCTAAGAACGGTATCGTTGTTATCGCTGACTCAGTTAAATCAAAGTAAGAGAGGAGAGTTAAGAAATGGCTAAATTAGCAGTAGTAGATACAAAGGGCAAGAAAGTTTCTGATATCGAGCTTAACGACGGCATTTTCGCTATCGAGCCAAATACATCAGCAATGCACCTTGTAGTAGTTAATTACTTGGCACATCAGCGCCAGGGTACACAGTCAACTCTCACTCGTGCAGAGGTGTCTGGTGGCGGTAAAAAACCATGGAGACAGAAGGGCACAGGTAGAGCTCGTCAGGGTTCAACAAGAGCTCCTCAGTGGACACATGGTGGTATCACATTCGGTCCTAAGCCACGTGCTTACGGATTCTCAATCAACAAGAAGGTAAGAAGACTTGCTATGAAGTCAGCTCTTTCTTCAAAGGTTGCAGCAGATGAAATGATCGTTCTCGATTCATTCAACATGGATGCAATCAAAACAAAGGAAATGGCTAACGTTCTCGCAGCTATCAAGGCTGGCAAGAAAGCTCTTATTGTTCTTCCTGAGAAAAACGACGTAGTTTATAAGAGTGCAAGAAACATCGCTGGTGTTAACACAACTCTTGTAAACACACTTAATGTTTATGACATTCTTAACTGCGACACAATCGTAGTTCTTAAGGATGCAGTAGCAAAAATTGAGGAGGTTTATGCATAATGAAACTTGCACAGGAAATTATCCTCGCTCCAGTTATTACTGAAGAATCAATGATGGGTACTGCAGACAAAAAGTACACATTCAAGGTTGCTAAGGATGCAACTAAAGTTGACATCGCAAAGGCTGTTGAAACACTTTTCGGCGTTAAGGTTGAAAAGGTTAACACAATGAACGTACGTGGTCAGATGAGACGTTACGGTCGTTTCGAAGGCTACAAGGCTTCTTGGAAAAAGGCTATCGTAACTTTGACAGCTGATTCAAAGACAATCGAGTTCTTTGACGGAATGATGTAATGATTTTGAGGTCAGGCGGTAAGGTATGGAGTTTCGACATACTCCGCAAAGCTTCCTGACAGGCTTTCGAGCCACTCCCAACTTTTAAAATAAACAAAGGAGATGAAAGATATGTCGATTAAAGTCTATAAGCCGACTACAAACGCAAGACGTAACATGTCGGTTACAGATTATTCCGAGCTTTCAAAGGTTGCTCCAGAGAGAAGTCTTCTTGCTCCTCTCAAAAAGCACTCAGGCCGTAACAGCTACGGAAGAATTACAGTTCGTCATCACGGTGGCGGAAACCGCAGAAAGTACCGTATTATCGACTTCAAGAGAGATAAGATGGGCGCTGCAACAGTATTAACACTTGAATACGACCCAAACCGTTCAGCTCATATTGCACTTGTTCAGTATGAAGACGGTGAAAAGAGATACATTCTCGCTCCTGTTGGCCTCAAGGTAGGCGACGTTGTATCAGCAGGTGCTGACGCTGACATCAAGCCAGGTAACGCACTTCCTCTTACAAACATCCCAACAGGTACATTCGTTCACAACGTTGAACTTTACCCAGG
>JAZSHP010000155.1:0-2919 GCA_045533355.1 Candidatus Fimenecus sp. | reverse complement strand
TATCCCTTATTTCTTGGCAGACGTTCATGCCCTCCCACGTTGCCTGTATTTCTGGGAATTGAAGAATCTGAACTTGTTGATACGTTAAAAAATGCAAATAATTATGTGAATATAAACGAAGATTATTGCCGCATAGTTTATGAATCGTATACTGACGGAAGTATAGTTCAGGATATTCCTGTGTCTTTCTCTCAGCTTCACAGAAAACATAGTTATCGAAAAAAGAAAGAAGAAATATTCTATATGAAATCGGATAATGAAACAGTAATAACAGAACATGACCCAATGGCAGAATTGTGAGGTGCAGAATGTATTTATCAAGAATAAAATTGAACACAACTTTACGTGAAACAATCAAATCACTTGCTGCACCTAATCTTATTCATGGAGCAATTGAAAACTGCGAAAAATGCGAAAAATATGAAAGAACACGAAAATTATGGAGAATTGATACCCTTGGCGGTGAAAAGTATCTGTTAATATTAAGTCATTCTCAGCTTGATTTTTCAGATGTGGCAAATCAATTTGCCGGTTGTAATATTTATGAATCGAAATGCTATGATAATCTTCTTGAAAGAGTAACAACAGGCAGCAAATGGCAGTTCAGACTCCGTGCAAATCCTACAGTACAGAAATGCACTAAATCTGAGGGCAGGGGAAAGGTACTTGCTCATATAACAACAACACATCAGGAAGAATGGCTTTTAAAACAATCTCAGAAATATGGATTTACACTTTCTGAGGGTGAATGGCTTGTTACAGGTTCTCAATGGTATATTTTCAGAAAAAATAAAGTTGAAAAAAATAAAGTGAGGATGTTAGCAGTAACTTATGAGGGCAGTCTTACTGTAACGGATGCAGACTTATTCAGAAAAGCACTTACCGAAGGCATTGGCAGAGAAAAAGCCTTTGGCATGGGACTGCTTACAATTGCAGGAATAAGATGATGAGCATACAAAATGGAATGGAAAAGCCTGTTCTTAATGAATTACCGACAATAAGTGATAGAATGACTTTCATATACCTTGAACATTGCAAGATAAGCCGTGAGGATGGTGCTGTAACAGTTAAAGATATGGAAGGTGTTATACATATTCCGGCTGCTGCCATAACTGTTCTGCTTCTTGGTCCGGGGACAGAAATTTCTCATCGTGCAATGGAACTGATAGGTGACACGGGGATAAGTGTAATCTGGGTAGGGGAGCATGGTGTTCGTTATTATGCCCACGGTCGGGCATTGAATTCTCATACATCATTGCTTGCAAAACAGGCAAAACTTGTTTCGAATACCCGTTCACATCTTGATGTAGTTCGCAAAATGTATGAAATGCGTTTTGCTGATGAAGACGTATCAGGGTTGACTTTACAGCAGCTTCGTGGACGAGAAGGTGCAAGAATGCGTAAAATCTATCGTGAACAGGCAAAGCTGAATAATGTTGAATGGTACGGCAGAGAATACGATACTGAGGATTTTTCAAGCGGAAGTCCTGTCAATCAGGCACTTTCTGCAGGAAATGTCTGTCTTTATGGTCTTGCAACGGCGGTAATAACAGCTCTTGGATGTTCGGCAGGACTTGGATTTATACATGTAGGTCATGAATTTTCCTTTGCGTACGATATTGCTGACTTGTACAAGGCGGAAATAACAATTCCGCTTGCATTTCAGCTTGCAGGGGAAAATGTTCCTGATCTGCCGAATGTTGTTAGACGACAGGTAAGGGATATGTTTGTGAAGACTCGTATACTTGAACGAATGGTGAAGGATATAAAATATCTGCTTGATGACAGCGGTAATTCCGAAACGAAGATTGCTTTGTGGGATAATCGTGAGGATATTGTAGAGTATGGTAAATCTTACGGCAAAGGCGGAGATTTCAAGTGATAGTTGTAAGTATGACAAAATGTCCGCCGAAGCTTAGAGGTGACCTTTCTAAATGGCTTCTTGAAATAAATACAGGAGTATATGTCGGGCAGGTTAGTGCAAGAGTAAGAGATGCCTTATGGAAACGAATATGCGATAATATTGGTGATGGACAAGCAACAATGGTTTTTTCGACTAATAACGAACAGCATATGGATTTTTACGTACATAATACAACATGGAAGCCAATAGACCTTGATGGAATAAAGCTGATGAAACGTCCTCTTACTGTCAGCTATAGCGATGAATCTAAGCTTCAAAGCGGGTTCAGTAATGCTGCAAAAAGAAGAATGGGACAAAAGCGTCGGCGATTTGTCCCATCTGATACTTACATGGTTATGGCATTTAATACATTGGAAAATAAAAATGGTGAACCGTATATTTCTTCAATTGCTGTTCATAGTTATATATCAAATTCGTTTACTGAGGAATTTAAAGTTGATTTTAGTGAAATTCAGAGTTACAACAAAGAACTTGTAAAAAATCGGCTTAATAATCTGATAGATTTTATCGGATTAAAAACAGTATATATATGCAGTGATGATAACAGCATTGATATATGTGAGAATTATTTTTCTCAAAATGGTTATGATTTTTCTGAGTTTAAGTACATGGATTTGTGTTTTATAGCAGAGAGAAAATTAAAAAATTTAGAGTGTATTTCTTATAACACTCTTGTTGAATATTTCGGATTTGCATCTTTTGATGACGAAAACGTATGCGAAAAATGTAAAATTATAAACGAAATTTTAAGCAAACTAAATGAATTGTAGGATTTTGTTGATGCCGTTTGGCTGTTTTTCGAGGACCTTTTAGTCTTTTCCCTGCACACGCAGGGGTGATCCCACTCCTTTCTTTGCGGAAGTTATGAATTCTTTCTTTTACCTGCACACGCAGGGGTGATCCTACTGACGACGTTAACGGTGCTTGTACAATAGCCTTTTCCCTGCACACGCAGGGGTGATCCTTAAGCTGTTGCTTATTCCACAGCTTATCTC
>JAZSHP010000141.1:0-17891 GCA_045533355.1 Candidatus Fimenecus sp. | reverse complement strand
GGATCTAAAACGGTTCTAAACCACGGCCCATTCCACTCCGCATCCGTTTTCTTTACACAAATATCCATGACACACGCGTGTACATATTCACCCGCTTTTTTGTTGCCGGACATGGCATAAACAAAGGCTGCCTCTCCGATACGGTCCCATACATAAAACCACCACTTTGTGCGTTCATACATGGGAATTAGTTCAGGAGTATCAGTATAACTTGCAACACGTGTACAATAATCTTCCCATAATTGAGCAAGTCTTGAATCTTTTTTTATCAGTTGAACTAATTCTTCTTTTCGCTCCTGTGTCAGTATAATACTCATTCTGCAATTCCTCTCCTTATTCTTGATTTAGAACAACATCCTTGTATGCAGCTTCAATATATTCCTCAAGTTGACCTTTCTGATACAGATATTCCAGCAATGTATATCTCACACGGAATGTTCTTCCACGCAGACAACCTTCGACAAATTTATCATGGTCCTTTGCTGTTATGGGTAACTTCAAAGTTTTTTGTAAGTCTTCAATTCGTTCGAACGCAGGCAGATACTTTTCAATCAATGCCTTGATTTCCATATCCTCTGTCTCACGGTAGAGCTTTTTATACATGGAAATAGCCACAAAGGTTGCTGCACCTACATCATGCCCATGAAGTTGCAATTCCCTGCCCGACTCTAAATCCATAATCTCCCATGTTTGCCCTATCATGTGTTCTGTACCCGATGCGGGACGCGAACTGCCGCTATAGGCAATACCCATGCCTGAGGTTAAAAGTCCGTTAAGGATTTTCTCAATAGATTTGGGGTTTCTTTCAGCAAGTGTGTAAGCTTCATCAATACATTCTTTGGTTGCCTGAAGTACGGATTCTGCAATTTTTTCGCAATAATATTCACCGGTATGCATCTTGGAAAGTTCCCAATCAAGAATGGCAATGTATTTACCAATCATATCCCCCACGCCTGCAGTCAGCAATTCATAGGGAGCGTCCTTACATATCGCTGTATCAATAATGATATGTCTTGCTATAGAACATTGATATACCGTTTTGGTTTTTCCTACTAATAGCGGAGCCACTACCGAAGCATATCCGTCCATAGATGGGGCAGTCCCGCAAATTCCGTACTCTAACCCCAAGCGATAACTTACCATCCGACAGATATCATTTACCGATCCGGAGCCTACTGCCAAAATATAATCCGGCAGTGCAGACATGGCGTTTATGTCATAAGGATCTTTATCAATACCCGCTTCAATGAGAACTCTTCCCACATTGGCGTCCGTAGGATGCGCCGGATTCTTTAAAATAAAGGTATGAGAAAGAATGCCTGCCTCTTTCAGCAAACTCTCTACTTTTCTGCCGGCAACCTCATAAGTATTTTCGTCGGCAACCATGAAAATACGACGATAATCCTTTAAAATCTCAGCTGTTTTCTCAATGGCCCCGGCAGAAATCTCAATACATTTTACAGGCGCAGTATGCACCCCTTGTTCGCATGTACATTCCATTTTCATCACAATAATTACCTCCTGAAAACTATTAATCTGGTATCTCTACATCCACAATCCCGTTTTTATATGCTTCCAAAAAAGCAAGCATCATACAACCATAAGAATGGACCTCATCCGTTTGCGGCATTCTCTCCGTCAAATAAGCCTTTACCGTTCCCTTTTCCTCACCTACACCAGGGCAAAGACAACTTGGGCAGGAATGATGCGTACTAAAGTCATCACTGAGACACAGTTTTGCAAGAGCCTCAATTCCCTTTTCAAAGGCTTGACGATACTTTTCGTCACGTAAAATACCTTTACGCAAACCAATCCCTAATCCATATAAAATCAATCCTGTTCCGGAGGATTCATACCAAGAAAGTTCTTCCGGAATCTCCTGACGCCACAAACCATTTTTTGCCTGATATGCAATCAACGCCTCAGAATGGGCCATGAAGTACTCCTCCACTTTAGCTCTATGCTCATTTTCCGAAGGCAGATACCGAATCAATTCCGCAAGCCCCATATAGCCCCAACCGTTCCCACGGCTCCAGTGATCGTGGGAAATCAACTTAGGATTTGGCATAAATCCCTTTGCCTGATGGAGAAGCCAACAGGTTTCATCCAAAAGACAATCATAAATTCCAATGCATTGTTTTACTGCATAATCTATATATTTTTTTTCATGAAAAGCAAGACCTGCATAAAGCATAAAAGGGGTAATACAACTGACAGAATCAATCCAGATTTTCTCAGTTTCCGGCCATTTCGGATGGCAAAGAACGCCTGTCTCACTCACAGGTGCCTCCAGGGTAATATCCGCATAGTTACGCAGGTCATTTTCCCACTCACTTGATAAACCCTTCATAAACATCCACGCCTTACCGATTCCCCCAACACGATAGCATTCAAAACTATACTGCGGATGCGGAAACCGTTCAGGATATAAATCCAAATAATCTTTACACTTTTTCCGCAGCGCATCATTATTTTCTGCCTCTGCAGTCTGTGCCAAAGCATAATACGCCAGAAGCCCATAATAAGCCCTAATATTATACTTTTCCTCATACCGATTAAAAAGGTTTTGGGCTAACTTTAAAGTATGAATTCTCATAATTACTGCAACTCCTTAGAATCTTGCACTGCTTTCAAAGAAAATGTCGTGAATCTGAACTTTTGGATTGGAGGTAAGTACAAATAAAATTATATCAACTACATCCTCAGGTTGCATAAGTTTGGTACGGTCAACTGCTCTGTCTCCCCAGAACTGAGTATCCGCACCACCGGGATTTACTGTAGTTACGCGAATATTTTTGCTTCCAAGCTGCAACAAAAGTCCCTTAGAAAGCATATTTACCGCAGCCTTTGCCGTACAATACAAAGGTGCATTGCCATTGGCATTTCTTGCTGCCATACTGCCAATATTTACAATAATAGCAGGTTCTGCTGCATGCGCCGCAAAATACTTACATGCAAGGAAAGTGCCTTTAACATTGACATCCATCATTAAATCATAAGCAGATTCTTCTGTTTGAGGAATCTGACCCGGAATGGAAAGTCCTGCTAAATTTGCCAGAGCATAAAATTCCCCATTTTCACGGTAGGCTTCCTCAAAAAACGCTGCAACCTCTGCTTCATTGGTAATATCTACTACTTTTGCATATACTGCACCATTAAGTTCCTGTTTCAGTTCTTCAAGCTGTTCTGCATTATTTGAGCAAATAGAAAGTTTTGCTCCTTGCTTTATCAATTCTTTGCACAAAACTCTTCCCATACCGCCGCTTGCACCGGTAATTACTACATTTTTATTATTATAATTTATCATAATTGCTACCTCCTAGAAATATCCACCGTTTTCTACAACCTCAGTGGGCGTCATACCGCTGTTAACCATGTTTTTGATTTCTACTTCGTTATCTCGGATTTCCTCCGCTCTCAACAATACTTCATAAGCAATCTCGCGCGGAATACAAATACATCCGTCTATATCTCCCATAACTACATCACCGGGATAAACCATAACCTTTCCCATAGTAATGGGCATCTGATAGCCAATCAGACGGAATCTGCCAAGCATGCCATTAGAGGTTCTGTATTTGCAAAACAAACGAAATCCTTGTTCCAATACCTTATTGGTATCACGTACACCGCCGTCAACAATTGCACCGCGACAGCCCTGACGAATTGATGCCATAGTCATAATCTCGCCCCATTGCGCAGATTCATCATCGTCGGATGTATCCCATACTACAAGACTATCATTGGGGATAGCTTCCAACATTTTAGCACGCTCTACCATTTCGTCTTCCAGAGACAAATTCTTAGAGCCCTTAATGGTAAAGGCAATACCGCATACCTTCATCTCCTCACGCAGAGGAAGCAGATTGTTTGGAAATGTTTGATACAGATACTGCATTTCACGCAGCACATCGTTTACCATCGGTGTAGTCACTTGCTCATAGCGGTCACAAAGCTCCTTTTCACTGATGGGAAACGGCTCGGTTTTGATACCGGTTCTTTCTTTGATTAAACCATCAAGATTCATTGAATCCATAATTTTTCCACCTTTCTATATTTTTTATATTTATATTTAGTGTAAGAATAACACAATAAATAGACCAAGCACAATAGAGAAATCGTTTTTTATTTGTATAAATCGCTTTTAATTTCTTGACATGTACTCCCCCCTATGCTACAATATACGAAAGGTGATAGTTATGAACGATATAGATTTTTCAATTACTAAAGTTAACCGCGTCGTACAAAGACTTCGCAGTAACTCATGGCATGCAGAAGAGCTTTACTTTAAGCAAGAATATGTCATGGGTATTATCACGGAGGGTGAAATCACCTATATTATTGACGACCGCACAGCTTCCGCCCAAAAGAATGATGTATTTTTTTTCGCCCCGGGATTTGTACGCAGCGGCTATTCCAATCCCCAAAAACCTTTGTCTTTTGTGTCTGTAAACTTTAATATTGAACACAACGATGCCGCAAAGGACTTCTTTACTTCCCAGTTTTTTCTCTTTACAGGGATTGGAGAATCCTTATATAATAAATTTGCAGATATTGCTTATGTTTGGGAAGGAAAAAATCCTTTATACCATATCCGATGCAGAAATTTGGCATCAAGTATTCTTTGTGATATTGTCAGCAGTCAATTACCCCACAATAAGATTCCTCACTTAAAAAAGTTAGAATCTGCCAGAACCTACATTCAGGCAAACTTTAAAAAGGAGATTTCAATAGAAAAACTGGCAGAACGTTTAGGTCTTAGTCCTTCTTACTTTCGAAAACTTTTTAAAGATGCCTATGGCATGGCACCCCAGCAATATATTACCACACTTCGTATCAACACAGCAAAAGACCTGCTACTTTCAGGAGAAGTCAATATTACAGAAGCATCCCACCTCAGCGGTTTTGATGATATTTATTACTTCAGCACGCTCTTTAAAAAGCAAATCGGTCTTTCTCCTACACAGTATATCAAAGCAAACCGTTAATCAAAAATCTAATATTTATAAACTTCTGATCAACCAAACTCGAGTTCAGGAATAAACTTACAAAACGTTTAGGTTTTTCCTGTCTATTATTTTTTATTACACACGTAAACATAAAAAGAGGGCGTTGCCTCCATTCAGTGGTACATCACTTATTGGAGCACGCCCTTTATTTTAGTAATTGATTGTTATAGGTGATTTTGTATGAACGTTTGTGGGAGCCTACGTTCCTATTGACTCAACTTTCATCCAGTCTCTTGCCACTCCATAGGTAGCAATATAGTTCTTGCATTGCGGAATAAGTTCAATATCATAAGGTGATTCCATTGCAACAACAATTAATGTTTTACCGAGTTTTTCAAGTGCCTCGTAAAGCTGAACCTGATTTTTGAAGATTATAGCACTGCATATACCAAGTACTATAATATCACTGTCCTTTGCAAACTCCACTGCTTTTTCAATATCTTCTGCATCGGGGTCAAGTTTCACAATAAGCCCGCTTGTATTTTCGTGTATTGCTTTGATTTCTTTTTCAAGCATATCAACACACTGTTTTTCGTCCATTGCAGCCGCAATCTTCTGCGGTTCTGTACTGATTACGGCTACTTTCTTGCCGCCATTCGCTTTTAGCGGAAGATTTTCTTCTTTCATAACAGAAATCGATTTAGAAGCAAGTTTACTAAGAAGTTCTTGGTGCTCTTTGCATCCCACCGTTTGCTTTGCTTTCTCGGGGTCCGCAAATCTGTTTTCAAAAAGTCCTGCACTTTCTTTTGCCTTAAGAATTCTCAATACTGACTCATTCAGGATTTCTTCCGAGATTTCACCCTCTCTGACAGCTTCAAGAATCGCATCATAGCCCTCTTTAAAGTGGTTGAAGTCACCTCTTAAAAGAACAAGATTGCATCCTGCCTTAACAGCAAGAACAGAAGCAACACCCGTCCCATAGTTATCCTGAATCGCCTTCATTCTCATTGCATCTGTCATAACAATGCCGTCAAAGCCGAGTTTTCCGAAGAGATAACCGTTAATAAGCGTCTCCGAAAGGGTTGCTGGATATTTCGGGTCGATATCATCAACGATAACGTGCCCTGTCATAATGCCGTCAATGCCGTCATCAATAAGTTTTCTGAACGGTACAATATCTTCCTTTTCAAGAGTTTGAAAATCTTTTACAATATGAGCAGTTCCTTTATGCGCATCTGTTGCAATTGAACCGTAGCCCGGGAAGTGCTTACACATCGAAAGAACTCCTCCGTCGTTGAAACCTCTCTTCATTGCAACAGCATGTTTTGCAACTGCTTCTGGGTTTTCACCAAAGGTTGCAGCTTTCATCGTCTGTCTGCCCGGATATCTGAAAACATCGCATATCGGTGACTGTATCTGATTAATTCCCATTGAACGAAATTCTTCAGCAGTCGCTTTCGCTACTTCATATGTAAGTTGTTCATCATCTGCAACACCAAAACACATATGACTTGCATACACCATTGCATTACATCTGTTGATATCAGATCTTGTTCCGCCTTCCTGATCAACGGAAATAATAAGCGGGAGTTTTGAAAGTTTTTGCAGTTCATTCAAAAATTCTGCTGTTTCATCAGGCTGAAAATATTGATTAGGCTCCCCTACTATTACACTTGCATTGTCAAATTCGGCATCGGGGCAATATCTTATCATACCGATTTTGTATTCCTCGATTTCACATCTGATTTCATCAGTAATCTTATCTGACTGAAGAATAGGAACGCACATCTGTCCCACCTTTTCTTCTACAGTCATTTCATCCAAAATTTTATGAATCATTTCTTTTCTCCTTTTAAAAATTCTTCAAATTCTTTATATAGTTTTGTTTCTACATCTCTGTCATATTTACCGGACGTAAACATATCAAAGTAAATGTTGCGGAGTTTATCCCAAGATTCATTTTCTTTTCCCGGAATAATTGGATAAAACATCACGCCAGCTCCGACTGCTGCATCATAGTCTCCGGGAGCATCACCAACCATAAGCATGTGTTCAGGGGCAAAGCCTTTCCTTTTTGCATAGAGCAACTGCTGTTTTTTTTCGCCGAATTCCTGTCCGGCTATAAAATCCACCTTATCGGATAAACCCGCATAACTCCAATCCTTTTGCAACCCTTTTGAAGATGCCGCAGAAACAACCATCATGTTCGCTCTTCCGTTCATATACTTAATTGTTTCTTTGCAAGATACAAAAGGCAGCAGACTTTCAGTTGCTTTTTCAAACAAACTATCCCCTAATCTGCTCCACTGAAGGACCTTCTTCATAATCATTGACGGTCTTTTTTCAAGCCACTCAACTACGCCCTCATCAGAAAGAGTGCTTCCCCTTTCTATAAATTCTGAAAATTCATCAAGCCCATCAATTTTTAAACCAAATTTTTCAATTTCCTTAAAAGTAAGCAAAAGACCCGGGAAACGGTTAATCCCTCTTGTCATAGAATAAAGGTTGATTCTTTCTGCTGCTTCCTTGAATGCATCCGCATAATCTTCAAGCCCAAAAATTTTCACTGCTGCCGGAATAAATGAGTCGGTGTGCTTTATTTTCATTGAATCAAATGCTGTGCCATCAGAGTCTATCCCCACAAAGTATTCTCTGCTTTTATAAAATTCCAAAAAATCACCCCAAAACTATTTGACTTTTGTGATATTTTAGTCTATTATCAAATAAAAATAAACTTATTAAAGTTGCAAAAAGGTGTAAAATATTAACATTGCGAGGACTTTTATGTTTTACAATATAAAAAATGAAAAAATTTATTATATGTCAACCGCTTCAGACGAAGCGGTACTCAATATTCCCCTTGCGGGAATAACAATGCCCAATCCCAATTATATTATCGCACATAACATTTCCGCAAGCAATCAGTTTGACAGATATCAATTCGAATATGTTACTGACGGAATCGGATATATAATAATCGACGGAAAAACAACAAAAATACAAAAGGGTGACTTCTTTTTTATTAACAAATTTCCATCGAGGATTTTTTATTCTGACCCCCAAAAACCCCTTGAAAAAATGTTTTTAACTGTAAACGGAACTCTTATTGATGGTCTTGTTCAGGCATTCAACATGCGTGAACCTCTCATTGTTTCTCATACAGATGTTTCTGCGAATTTTACAAGAATGCTTGATTTGCTTAATGAATGCCAAAACGACCAAACAGACGTTTACGAAAGTGTTTCTGTGGAATTGTTGAAAATACTGCAAATTATAAACAGAGGAAAAAAAACATCAAGTGAGAAAACTCAGACAAGCCGTGCAGAAAATATAATAAATTATATAGACCAGAATGTTTACAGAAAATTTACACTTGATGAATTATCGGACTATTTTTTCTTAAGCAAAACACAGGTTATACGCCTTTTCAAAGAAAAGTATAAAGTTTCCCCCATGCAATATGCCATAACAAGACGTATCGCTATTTCCATGTACTACCTCAGCAAAACTAAAATCGCAATTTCAGCACTTGCAGAAATGCTCGCATTTTCTGATAGCAAGCATTTTGCAAAAACATTCAAAAAGATAGTAAACCAGACTCCAAGTGAGTACAGAAAAAGCACATTTGAAATACAAGAAAAAACAATAGAAAATCTACTTAAAAGTATAAATAGGTGATAGTATCATGCAAATACTTCAAAGACAATCTTTTTTGACCATTATTGATAGTATGATTTGATATAGACAACCATCACAGAGAAATTAAGAAAAAGCCTTGCTAAACAGTAATACTGTTTAGCAAGGCTTTTATTTTTACACATTACTTGTTAACTAAAACCATTACACATGCATCTTTGCCTTCTGTACTCTCAAAAATTGAAAATTAAAACATTTCTATAATCCCAAAATCAGCATACTCAAAAATTCTCGCATCATTATCAGGATTGATTGCAATAACAGTTGTGCTTCCCTCTATTGCACAGGTATGATGTATTGCCCCCGAAATTCCTATTGCGATATAGATTTTCGGGCTAACGGTTTTTCCTGTTAATCCTATCTGCTTATCATAGGACTCTTTGTTCATATCAACAAGACCTCTTGATGCTCCAATTTCTGCGTTAAGTTTTTTCGCAAGTTGTTCGAGCTTTTCTATATTCTCTGCAACGCCCTTGCCTCCGGATACAATTATATCCGAGCTCTCCGATTTTGTTCTGACTGTTGCCATCTGCGGTTTCGTCAGACATTTGATTTTTGCGGTGATGTTGCCGCCCTGTGCCGGTCGGTACATAATCAAATTTTCACCATCGGTTTCAAGCATAGTACAATCAGCACAAAGTCCCGTATCAAGCATGGATGCAACTATGGGTGCATTTTTTCTGCCCCAAAGGTCAGCATTCCATAAAATGACATCAGGTTTTTCTATGATTGCTTTTTTAGCAATTTCTTCAGGGGTTAATTTTTCAATCACAATCACTTCATTCGCTATTTCTTTTGCTTTTTCAACAACCTCTTTTCCGATTGCCCAGATACTTTTTAGTTTTTTCCCGTCATTGCTTTTCTTTTCTTCGCACCTTTCCTGTTTCTTAAGTTCTTCAACAAGAGGAATGAAGTCATCCATTGATATGAATTTACATTTTCTTTTTCCGTTTTCATTTTCAAAAACCTCTAAAACTCTTGTAGGTGAGCCAGCAAGACCACATTTTGTCACATTGCAATTAAGATTTGTATTATCAATAATTTCAACTTCCCCTATTTTTGAAAAAATACTTGGAAATCTCAAAACATATCCTCTTTCAAGAGTAACCAATACAGGTAAAAACGAAGTTTCTTTGCCTACTCTTGTTTCTGCAAAAACTTTGTTATCTTCACAATTTATGTTTATTGCATTTGTTATGACAGGAATTGATAGTTTTTGTGAAAGCATAGGTCCAATCTGTGCTGTATCTCCGTCAATACTCTGTCTTCCGCAAAGAATCAAATCATATTTCATCTGCTTGATTGCTGTTGATAAAATGTATGATGTGGCAAGTGTATCTGAGCCAGCAAAAACATGATCGCTTATTAAGGTCACCTTTGCACCAAGTCTTGTCAATGGCTTTAAAACACTTTCACAACTTTTTGGACCCATTGATATAACCGTCACATCAACGGATAATTGTAACGCACACTCAAGTGCTGATTCATCAAAGGGATTCAATTCTCCCTTTATAACCTTCACACATACTAAGATTCTCATAGATATTCACCATTATAAATTGGCTCTAATGCCTTTTGTATTGATTTATACTTTTTGAATACTTCTTTGTATTTTGCAGTGTTTTCGGCATTTGGAACAGTTTTTGAAATAACTTCATTACACTTTGCAACAGCATTTTCAGCATTTCCAAATATACCTATGGCAATGCCTGCAAGCATTGCACTTCCAAATGACGAATCCGCATACTTCATTTCCACAAGTTCAATACCAAGTGCATCTGAAATCATCTGACGCCAAAGTGGACTTTTTCCCCCACCGCCAATAATTACAGCACTGTCATTGTGAGGTATATTCATATTATCAAGCGTCGTTTTGCAATCAAGCATACTCATTGCAACACCCTCAAGCACCGCTCTTGTAAAGTGAGCCTTTGTATGATATGCCCTTACTCCCACAAAATCTGCACATAAATTTGGGTTTGCATAAGGTGTAAGCTCACCATTTAGATAAGGATGAAACACAAGTCCCTCTGAGCCAATTTCCACATTTTCTGCCAGCTTGTCAAGCTCTTTGTAATCGCCGTCAAAGGTATCCCTGAACCATCTGTATGATGCGGCACATGATTTTGTTGCTGTTCCCGGATAAAAATATCCATCAATAATATGAGAATAGTTAATGAGGTTTATATCTGGATAGGGTTTCTCCGTAACAACACAAATTCTGCCTGCTGTTGCGAGTTTTAATGTCATCTGCCCTTTTGATACTGCACCTGACGCAAAAACTTCCATAACTGTATCGGTTGTTCCGCAAAGAACAGGCGTTCCTTCACTCAATCCTGTCAATTCACTTGCTTGTTTTGTAACCCTTCCTACAATATCTGTTGGCTTTACAATTTTGGGCATCATTTCAGTATCAATGCCAAGCACACCGCAAAGTTCTTTGCTCCACTGCATGGTATTGATATCAAACATCATCGAGCCTTCAGCTTCTATGTAATCTGTTACATAATCACCTGTGAGTTGATGTCTTACATAGTCTTTTGCGAAGAGAATTTTTTTAGTCTTTGCCCAGTTTTCAGGCTCGTTATTCTTTATCCACAAAAGCTCAGGCATGCTCCATATTGTATCAGCTTTATGAAGCACCTGACTTTCAATAATCTCAGAATAATTCTCTTTAAGATATGAAACTTCCTCTGTACTTCTTGTATCTGTCCAGTAAATAGCAGGACGAATAACATGAAAATCTTCATCCATAATTACAGCAGTATGGGTTGCTGCATCCAAAGAAATTGCACAAATTTCATTCGGTTCAACTTTACTTTTTTCAAGAACACCTTTTATGTTCTCACAGGTTGCCGTTACCCAATCATCAGGATTCTGTTCGGCATATCCGGGTTTTGGATAATTAGTCGCATATTCTGTTGTATTAGTGGCACAAATCACACCATCTTCTGATAAGAGTGTTGCTTTTGATGCACCACCACCAAAATCTATACCTAATAAATACTTCATTCTATCATCCTCTTAGTATTTTATTTCATAATTTGTCCCATGAATTCCTGGATAAACTCCGCGTTCAATAAGTTCTTGATTTTTGTCATGACATATAATCCATTTGTTCTTTTTCAATAAAAGCTTATCATCAACAGGTCCATCAAGCAATGTATTTGTATCCTTAGCCAATACAACAACACAAGAAAATCCATTATCACTTACTTGACATGGGCAGAAATGAAGAGCAGTTGAATAAATCTCAACAGCATCACCTTTTTCCAAAAAAAACGCTTTTACTCTTGAAGAATCATATTCATCATTATCCATTTCATATTGAAGTCCTAAAATCAAGCATAATGGTGTTGCCGCCACATTGATCTCTGAACATTTATGATATTCAAGACCATTCATAAATCTATTGTATCCATGAGTTAGCCCTATTTGTACAGGACATCCACCAAACATTTCAGTTCTCAACCTATCTGATACATTGAGCTTTTCAAGAGCTTCTACACTTGCAATGTATTCACTTTTATCTTCAGGAAATTTAAGCTTCAAACAAGCATCTACTATTTCCTCAGTATTTATATTCAAAAATCTTCCATATTTTATAAACTCAGCATCTCTAACACTATAAATTTCAAGTTCAGGATTAAGTTTTCTCAAATTTTCAATCATTTTCAATCTCTCCACAACTATATAAAACAGCAAGAAAAGGGCGGAAGTTCCGCCCAATAGTTTATTTAAAAAATAATCTTATGTGTTTTGGTTTTTTCTTCTCTTCCTGAGAGCTTAATAATACCTTTTTTATGAACAAAATCATAGTCAGCATCAATAAAATCCTGACATCCGCACCACGGTTCCATACAAATATACTTCGCACCCGGTTTCGTCCATAGCAAAAAGAAATCATGTCCCTCAAATTCCAATCCAATTTCTTCACCGGTTTTTCTGTTTTTTAATGAAACTTTTCTAGATTTAAGATTTAAAAACGCAAGAGCATCAACTGAAAAATACTCATACTTAAGAGGAAGTTCACAAGTGTTTTTGCCAACATTTATAGTATCATATTCAAGTAAGTTGCCATTAAGAATATTACTATCTAAATTCTCATTCTTATCAAATATAATGCTATATTCCTCTATTCCTTCAGGACAATAATATCCTTCATGAGCACCGATTGAATAATACATACAGGTATCATCAAGATTTTTCACACTATAATCAACCTTTAATGTAGAACCTTCTAATGTATAAATGATCCTTAGTTCATAATTAAACGGATATTGCTTTAATGTGTAATTATCTGAACGATGTAAAAATACAATTTTTTTATCATTCTGACTTTCAACATCAAATTCTAAATTACGAAGATATCCATGCTTCAAAAGAGTATATTCTTTGCCTTCATATATGTATTTATCATCTTTCAGTCCACCACAAATTGGGAAAAGAAGCGGTGCATGACTCGCCCATACATCAGGATCACCAATCCAGATTTTTTCTTTACCATCTTTTATTACACTTATTAATTCTGCACCTTTTGTCGAAAAGGTAGCTTTGATTATTTGATTTGATAGAATTAATTGTTCAGCCATTTGTGGTCCTCGTCTGTAGTCATATAAAAGCCTCTGTCCTCTCCTGCCATTATCCACAGATAGTAATTGTCATAACCGGGAGCTGTGTGGAACGGATGATAGCCTCTTGGGATTTCAACAAAATCACCTGATTTAACAGTATATGTTTCGTCTACATCACCTTCCATTGTGTAAACTTTCTGAATTCCAAAGCCTTCCGGCTTTTTGAACTCATAGTAATAAATTTCTTCGGTTTCAGCCTCTATTGGCATATTGTCATCATCGTGCTTATGGGGTGGATAACTTGCCCACTGACCGCCTTTAACAAACGCCTCGCCTATATAAAGCATATTTGAATCTGTGCGTTCGTCCAAGATAAAGTGAGCCTCTCTTTCCCAACCGGGTTTACCTAAATTTTTAATTACAACATCTTCAGGGTTAATTAAAGTAGGCTTGAAATTCTTATTGGATGGCGCTTTTGTTACCGCAATAGAAACTTCACCCTCACCCTTTACTGTAAAGGGTTTGTTTGCAGGAATATAAATACACGTTGCAGCACCGTCGAACACATCTTCTCTTTTGCCTGCTTTTTCAAACTTAAAGCCGTCACCCTCAACAGTACATTTACCGCCAAGGATAACCAAAGCATATTCTTTATCTTCTTCTCTGTAAGATTTAACATCTCCGTCAGCTAAGCGAAGCATATCTATCTCCATTTTCTGACAAAAGCTGTCCTCTCTTTTGTATATTTCGGATTTGCCAAATTTTTTGTTCCAAGTTCTCTTAAACATTTACGCCACGCTCCTTTAAAAACTCTGTAACTTCATCTATACGGGGAACACCATCCCGTGCACCTACTTTAGTGCATTTTATTGCTGACACAGCACTAGAGAACACACAACATTTATAATAGTCAAATCCTGATACAACACCGTATGCAAAAGCTCCGTGGAAAACATCTCCTGCTCCGTTGGAATCAACTGCCTCAACCAAAAATGCAGGATATTCCTTTATTTCGTTTCCATCATAGGCAATGCCTCCACGGCTTCCACAGGTGATAATAACTATTTCAGGGTTAAACAATTCATAAAGTTTTCTTGCCGCACTTTCTGCCGTATCACAACCAGTAAACCCTTTAGCAAATTCCTCGGAGGGAATTAAAATATCCGCATAACGCAAGCACGGAACTGCAGCCACATAGGCAGAGCCGGCATCATACAACACCTTTGTCCCGTTATCACGGGCAAACTTTGCGCCTTCAATTGCCGCATCCATTTCATTCCCATCAATCATCAAAAGATCTGCATCTTGTATCTCCGCCATCTTTTTGTCATCTAAAACAAGGGGAGGAAGTGTTCCCTTTGTGAAAACACAGGTTCTTGTTGCCTTATCTTTAGCAAGAAGAATGTATGAGGAAAAGGATGTTCCATCACATATGTCTGTGTTTTCGTAAGAAACATTAAAACGCTTTAAATCTTTTCTTAAAAATTCTCCGGCCGAGTCACTTGACAATACACCTATATAAGAGCAAGTTGCACCAAGCTTAGATGCCGCAACAAGCCCTGTTGCACAAGGGCCGCCCCCAACCTCCAAAACTGCATCTGCACGTATTTTGGTATCTTCCGATGGGTAATTTGGCATAGTTATAAGGGTGTCGTGCACATTTGCTCCTATTCCAACTATTTTTTTCATAGCTTTAAGCCTTTCCCTCTGCTCCTACAAGCCTAATTCTTGTAATGCAAAAATCTTTAACTGCTTCGATAGGTTTTTTCATAAAAGTATCTATTGCAATAGCATGATTAGGTTTTTGAAGTTCCTCAAGACAAGTGTCTAAAAAAGCATAACAAATATCCGTTGCAAAATTCATTTTTCTGATACCAACCGATACTGCCTTTTTGATTTCCTCATCAGGAACGCCACTTCCACCATGAAGTACCAATGCCGTATTATTTGTCGCCTTACGTATTTTTTTGATCCGCTCTATATCAAGCTTTGGAGGCTTTTTGTATCTTCCATGGGCTGTTCCAACAGCAACCGCAAGACAAGAAACACCTGTTTCCTCAACAAACTTTTTTGCATCCGCCGGGGTTGTGAATTCATCCATATCACTGTCTGCAGTTGTCCCAACATGACCAAGTTCGCCTTCAACCTGTACATTTAAATGTAAACAAGTTTCAACCACTCTCTTTGTAAGTGCAATATTTTCCTCAAAAGAAAGTGTTGAACCATCTAGCATAATCCCTGTTGCCCCGTATCTGATTGAACGGGTTGTTTCAAGTTCGCTTGGTCCATGGTCAAGATGGAAACAAACAGGAACACTTGCCTTTTCTGCTGCTGCTTTAATTATAGGCGAAAGAAAATATCCTGTTTCCTCTTTCATAAGTCTTGGATAAACCTGCATTATAATCGGAGCTTTCATCTCTTCTGCCGCCTTTAAAACGCCCATTACGCTTTCCATGTTATATACATTGAATGCAGGTATTGCAAAATTACCCTTTTCAGCTAAATCCAAAACATATTTAAGATTTACAAGCATTCTGCTACAACCTCCTCAAGTTTCTTGAGTTCAACACCTTCTGGTTTTGTTTTAGAAAGCATATCATACTCTGCTGTACTTGCAGTAACTAAAATCTTAGCATTCACATTCTTTGCATTGATCCACCTGTTTGAAGCAACTGCTTCAATAACATTTGGCATATATTCATTCATTATAAGGTTTCCCGCAAGCATCGTATATTCTTTATTTAAAAGCATTTCATGAACATTTCCGCAAGCTGAAAGTATTTCTCTAATAGGTTCAACTTCTTCCAAATCTCTTGCAAGAATTGGCGAATCCTGTGGGGTAAATTTTAAGCCTTTGTTTTTAACTGCAAGTTTCTTTTCACGAATAAGTTCAGCTAAAAATGCTGTGAATGTAACAACTTCTGCATCAAGGTTAATACCCCACTCTTTGTATTCACGCATCATTACTTTTGCATCTGCAGGATCATAGCAAACTATCTTTTTATACTTATTTAAAACCTTAGCACAATTTTCCATAACTGCCTTTGTTTCAGCTGCTGCGCCAATAAGGAAGTCCATTGAATAACCACTATTTGGCTCATCCTTTAAAAGTGTAAATTCCACATCTGCTTTTTGTAAGAGTTCAACTGCGATTTTGGCGCAGCCCTTTGCTCTTGTATCTTCTCCAAGGAAGAAAAGAATCTCGCCACCGTTTATTTCAGGAATATCCTCGTTTCTGTCTGCACCGTAAATGTTACCTCTTTCATTTAAATTCTGAAGCATTGTCATAACATATTCAGGGAGCTTTCCGTCAAGTGCCGCACCAAGTCTTGCTTCCTTTGTAAACATTACGGGATCCCATCCTGTGACGCAGTCTGTCATACATCCGCCGCAAAGTGAGCATTCATAAACATTGTTTATAATATCATCTGAATATTCAACAGAATCCCTCATCACAAGAGAAAGGCCCAGAGCTCTTGCTCTTGCAGTATTTCTTTCCAAACCTGTTGCATTTCCAATTGGACATACATGGTGGCACATCCAGCAGAAACGACACGCATCTATATGTTCTTTTGATTTCTGTGTAAATTGCATAACAAATTCCCTCCTTATAAACCAAGCTTGAATGGATTCATAATGCCATTCGGGTCAAGTTGTTTCTTAATTCCTTCAAACACCTGCATCGCAGGACCATACTGTTCTTTCATGAGTCTGCCAAGCTTAATACCAACACCGTGGTGGTCGTTTACGACACCGCCGTTAGCAAGAGCAGTTCTTACGCCGCAGTTCCAGATTGCCTGATGCAATCTGAACGCTTCATGTGGATCCTGCGGAACTTTATCTCCGTCTACAATAAATCTGTCGTAAATCATACAACCCCATTCATACCAATGTGAGAAGTGTGCGATAAACTTTGCCTGTGGGAAGTTTGTTTCAATAGCTTCCTTCATTGCCCAGTAGATTTTTTCAATCTTATCATAAGGTGCAATTGTGTCCATTGTACCGAAGCACTGAGGAATATCCATCATATGTCCAGGATAGAAGAATGTAATCTTTTCCTTCCACCACTTTTCGCCGTATTCAGAGCCAAGGTCTTCTGCACCATACTTACCAAAGGTTTCAAGAAGAATTTTCATTTCAAGGTCAGCCATTTCCTTAACACCCTCGATTGCGATGTTCATAAATGCACCCTTCTTTTCAACACCTACAATCTTCTTGATTAAAGGTGCTGTTTCTGCCTCATCGTAAAGACGCATTACTGATGGCTTGAACTTCTGAAGAAGCTCGCGTCCTGCATTAAAAGCATCTGTCATATTGTGGAACAAGAAGCCTCTGAACTGGCGTGATTCAGGCTGTTCGTAAATTCTCATCTGTGCCTTTGTCATTACACCAAGTGTACCTTCTGAACCGATGAAAATCTGGTTTAGGTCAGGACCTGCTGCGTGCTTTGGTGCAGGTGATGTTTCGATAATGTCACCATTTGGAAGAACAACTTCCATTTGCAGTACCATATCGTCAATCTTGCCGTACTTTGTTGATGATACACCGATACCGCGGTGTGCTAAGAAACCACCAACTGTTGAACAGGTAAGTGATGATGGATAGTGCATTGTTGCATAACCTCTTTCATTTGCTGCCCATTCAATATGCTTGTAAATTGCACCTGTACCAC